>CAYNHJ010000157.1:0-1502 GCA_964397125.1 uncultured Candidatus Peribacteria bacterium | reverse complement strand
TTAAAATTTTGGACATTATAAAAATTATTGATTTAGCAATTAAGGAGGATTGAGTTAATACTCTTACATCTTGATGAATAATTAAAGATTGATATGATATTGAAGTTGATAAATATAGAAATATTATTAAAAATTGAAAAGACTGGTTATTGAATTATCAAATAAAATTAATAGAGGAAACAAAAATTAGTAAATTAAAAATTAAGTTTACTAATGCAAGTTGATATTTTATTGAAGTTTCAAAAACTCAAATAAATAATGTACCTGATTTTTTTATTCATAAGCAAAGCCTGGTGAATGCTTCTAGATTTATTACACAGGAATTAAAAGATTTTGAAAAAGATTTATTACAAGCAGAATCAATATTATCAGAATTAGAATATGATATTTTCTTGAATGTTAGAGATAATATTTTGGATTGATTTGATAATATAAAAAAAATATCTCAAAAATCAGGATTTATTGATTTTTGAGCTTGATTAGCTGAAGTTGCTTATAAGAATAATTATTCAAAACCAGTTGTAAATAATTACTATAAATTAAAAATAGAAAATTGAAGACATCCTATAATAGAAGAAATTGAAAAGGATTTCATATCAAATAATTTAGAATTAACACAAAATTGTTTTGTCCATACAATTACTTGACCTAATATGTGAGGTAAATCAACTTTTTTAAGACAAAATGCTTTAATTGTTTTGCTATCACATATATGAAGTTTTATACCAGCAAGTTCTTGAATAATTCCATTAACAGATAAATTATTTTCTAGAGTTTGAGCTACTGATAATCTTTATTTATGACAATCAACATTTATGGTTGAAATGCAAGAAGTAGCAAATATTTTGAATAACTCTACAAAAAATAGTTTTATTATTATTGATGAAGTATGAAGGTGAACATCTACTTTTGATTGAATGAGTTTGGCTTGGGCAATTTTGAAAGAGAATCATGATAAAATAAAATCAAAAACTTTATTTGCAACTCATTATCATGAATTAATTGATGAATCTAAATTGTTAAAATGAGTAGAAAATTTTTCAGTAGCTGTTTGAGAAAATGAAGACAATTTAGTTTTTTTAAGAAAAATTATACCAGGATGAATGAAAAAAAGTTATTGATTACAAGTTGCTAAATTAGCATGAGTTCCTGATTCTGTTATCACTATTGCAAAAAATATGTTAATAAATTTAGAAAAAAATAATATACCTCAACTAACTCTTTGAGATTTTTCAAATATAGATAAAGAAAAAGTAATTATAAAAGAAATAAAAATAAAATCAGATATAGAAAAAAAATTAGAAAAATTAGATATAAATTCTTTAACTCCTATAGAAGCATTGAATTTTTTATATAATATTAAACAATAATATGTCAAATTATTGTTTTTTTATTTAAGTAGTTTTTAATAAAAAAATGTTTTTTGTGTTTAAAAAAAATTCTAAACACTAATATAATCCCTATTTTAAAGGAAAAAAATAATAAAAAAGATTTGCTTTTTT
>CAYNHJ010000156.1:0-1503 GCA_964397125.1 uncultured Candidatus Peribacteria bacterium | reverse complement strand
AAAACATTTGTTAAAAAAGTTACACTACCTACAAAAAGACTTACTCCATATTTTCTTAATTCGTTTCTAATTTTCATTTGAATTATAAAATTACAATATAAAAATTTTTAAAAGTTATTATAATTTTAAAGAATATAATTTATAAAATCAAGGCTATTTAATTATTTATTTCTTTTAATTTTTGCCATAATTTCTCCTCTTCTTTTGACAATCTTTTAGGAAGTTGTATAATAGGTATAATAATTAAATCTCCTCTTTTTCAAAAAATACCACTTGATATTTTAAATCATTTTCATGATACTACAATTTTATCTCCAAACTGCAATCATTTAGGAATTTTTACTTTCAAATTTTTCCCATCAGGTAACTGAACTTCTAATTGTCAACCTAAAACGGCATCATATACACTTACAGGAACTTTCATTATGATATCATATCAAGACCTTGACCATTTATCAGAAGGTTGTACTATTACTTTAACTAACAAATCTCCAGGTTCTCCACCATACACGCCATAATTTCACATACTTGGAATTTTAATAATTTGTCCATCTTTTACACCTTCAGGTATATTAATCTCAACAACTTCTTTTTTCAAAACTCTTCATTTTCAACCACATCTATCACATATCTTAGTATCAATATATCATACACCTCAACATTTATCACAAATCCTTTGAGACTGAAACACTCCAAAAGGAGTCCTTTTAGTCTGTACAATTACTCATGATCAACCACACACAGGACACTTTACTTTTTCACTTGAAGGATCTATTCATTTTCATTGACATTTATCACAACTAACATATCTTTCATATTCTAATTTCTTTTTAACTCACTTATAACTTTCTTCAAAAGTTATAGGCAAAGTTATTAAAACATCTTCTCATTTTCTAGGCTTTCTATAATTAGACTGAGTTCTTCTAAAACCTCAAAAATCTCATCCAAAAAACTGTCAAAATAAATCAAAAACATCATCTAAATCAAAAAATCCTTGCCCAAAATTAGTACCTCAAAAATCAAATCATCAAATTCAACCAAAATTAAATCATCACTTTCTAAAAGCATCATATTGCTTTCTTTTATTTTCATCTCACAAAACCTGATAAGCTTCATTTATTTCTTTAAATTTTTTTTCATATTCCTTTTTTTGTCACTGAGGTGCTCTATCAGGATGATATTTCATTGCCAACTTTCTAAAAGCTTTTTTTATTTCATCTTGAGTAGCATTTTCACTTACACCAAGTATTGCATAATAATCCTTATTTGGATCAAAATCTAAACTCATCTTCTTTCTATTCGTTTACTAATAAAAGGTCAAAAATAATTTTCTATAAATTTCTCATCAATATTTAAAAAATTATCTCATATCAAATATCCAATTAAAGCTTCTTTAACTCTACCAATTTCTATTTTCCTATATAATGGAACTTCTGAAGAAGTTTGAATTTTTAAGAATAAATCTATCATTCTTTGAATAGAAGCCAACAAATCATCATTTAA
>CAYNHJ010000155.1:0-1509 GCA_964397125.1 uncultured Candidatus Peribacteria bacterium | reverse complement strand
CTAAAATATATCTTCTGTTATCTTCAATTATCTTCTGTTATCTAAAACTATCCTTCTCTATTCATTTATACTCATCTTTCAAAACATACCTTCAAAATCTTATCTAATTCAGAACATCTTTAATAATATTCTAAAAACAAAAAAACACCTAACGTTCCAATCTACTTTATATACTTAAAATTTTATTAGCGAACATATAAGGTAAAACTTTCAACTCAAAGTCATCTATTTTTCTCGTTTTAAAAATTTTCTGATTAAACAAAATTCATTTAGAAACTCCATACACCTGCCTAAAACTCAAAAATATCTTTGGTAACACATCTGTTACTTTATATTTTATTTCAACTGGAATATATTCATTTTTTAAAATATTTTTTAAAACCAAATCAATCTCACTTTGATTTCTTTTTTTCCAAAAATAAAGTCTAATACCGGGGTTTGAAATCTTTTTAATTTCACTAATAACATAATTTTCTATCAATTCTCATCTACTGACAATCTGAAAATTTCACAAAATATAATTTAATAAACCATTATCAAAAAAATAAATCTTTTCACCAGTTCTAACTTCTGGCGAATATCTTTCCGCCAAAGGTGGTAAAGAAAAAATTACAAAACTCTGTTTTAAAATCTCTATAATTTTTCTAACTTTATAAAAAGTAGTTCCAATCTCACCTGCTAAAGTCTGCAATTTTATAATACTTCTTATCCTCATTGCTAAACCTTTTAAAATCTTGGACAAATTAACTATATCCTCTCAAGTTAGAATTAATTTAATATCTTTATTTATCCACATATCATAAATATCTTTTAAAAAAGACAATTTACTACTTTCATCAGTAGCTAAAACTACCTCAGGATATCATCAAAATTTTAAAAATTCTTCAAGAAGATATTTATAATCATCATATATAATTTCAGTATAATTTTGAAAAACAAAATCTAAACTTTTTCCAGTTTTAAACTCAAAAAACTCTTCAAAAGTCAAAGGATAAACATTTATTATCTTCAGCCTACCTACTAAACTATCTTCTATTTCAGAAAAAATCTTAAAACTACCACTTCCACTTACTAATATTTTAAAATCATATCAACTATCATATATCTTTTTCAAAATCCAAGAAATACCAACTACCAATTGTATCTCATCTAAAAAAATATATTTAAAAGTTTCTTTTCAAGTTTTAAGTTTTAGAAAATTCAAAAAACTTTCAACAGTATCAAACTTTATTCCAATATCTTCTTCAAAACTGTACCAAACAGCATCTTTTTTAAATTTTTCATAAAATAAATTCATTAAAAAAGTTTTTCAAACTCTCCTTGGTCAAATTAAAATTCAAATTTTATTAGAGTGAAAAACATTATTTATTTGTTCTATATAAAATTTTCTGTTAATAATTTTAAACATTTTATAAACTACTAGTGTAAAATAAAATTATTTTATATTAGCACAGTAAATTATAAAATTATTTAAAATTTTTTCAAGAAAAATAAAAATACCTATTGGTA
>CAYNHJ010000154.1:0-1512 GCA_964397125.1 uncultured Candidatus Peribacteria bacterium | reverse complement strand
AAACTTTTTTAATTGTCTAGGTTTGTTAGGATAAGTTGTCAGAAGGATATACATTTGAATTAAAATTTTTTAATTAATAAAAATCCCAAGTTTAGTTGTTAAATTAAAATTTATTCAACTTCTTTTCAGTTAAGAAAAGTTTTATAAAACATCATCCATTCAGCATCACACTCTGGGTTATGACCAATTGTAATAACTTCATCTCAATTAAACAATAAAAATTTATTTCAATATTTTTTTATCTTAACTTTTATTCTTTTTGTAGATTTATTTTCATCAGATACTTTACTTAATATAGCATAAGCTCAATTGATATTTTCTATTATATAATCAGAACCATTAATTTTAAACACTGAACATCATATATTCTTTATATTATTTTTATTATCAATTGTAACAAATGTTCATCATACATAGTATCAACTTTCTTTAAATCAACTTGTTATATTTATGAATTTACAATTATTATTTCATATATCTCAAATTGCCAACTCTCAAGTTAAATTATAAAACTCTTCTAATGTATTAAACCACTTTCAGCAAATATAATATCATTCTTTTATTATTTTTCCGTCCTTAATAATCATTCTAAATGGTCATTCCCAAGCACTATCTACTTTTAAAACATATTCATCATTTCAAGTATATATTAAAAATGCATCATCTCCATTACATGTTAAATAAATTTCTTTTAATTCATCAGTAGGTATCTTACTTATATCAAAATCTTCAACTCAACACTTCTCTTTTATGATCTTCACTATTCAAATCTTTCTAAATTCATTTAAATCAATATCTTTTCTTACTTTCTCCTTTATAACCTTCCCATTTTTTAAATAAAACCTAAACTCATACTCATTCTCTCAATCTCACAAATTTCAATACTTTTTACTCATTACATACTTAAACAAGCCTGTTTCCTTATCATATGATTTTAAAATATACTCTCCTTCTGGATCTGGTTTCTGGTTATGAATCCACATAACTCATATTCTCTCCACTCAATCAAGTTTACATCATCAACTTCCTACTCCTGCTCATTTATTCCTATACAATACAAATTGTTTGTCTTTATAATCAACATCCAGCAACAAATAACAACTATTTTCATAATGATTTGAATCATTTGGAGAATAAATATGACTAAATTCTTTGTCTAATTCTTCTTTAAGTACTGAAAAACTATCCTTACTTTTTGAAATATCTTTAACTTGATTATATTCATTATTATTTTGTCTTGCTATATTTAGTTTAAAATTTCTTTTAATGCTTTCCTTATTTCAATTTGTCAAATCAGTTAAATTTTGAGAATTGTTTATTTTTCAACCATCACTTGTTAATCTTCAATTATTGTTACATCAAACTAAAAACAAAAACAAACCAAATAGTAATAACTTTTTTACCATCAAATGTTAGTTATTAACTTTTAAAATCAATGTAAAAATAACTTCACAAAAAATTATAAACTCAATAATCATTCCAAATTAATATTTTCTTCCTCACCATTCTACT
>CAYNHJ010000153.1:0-1527 GCA_964397125.1 uncultured Candidatus Peribacteria bacterium | reverse complement strand
GCTAAATCGACTATTAATATTCAAAACCAAGTTAAACAGATAGAAAAGCAGTTAAAAAACATTTGATTAACATGAGAAAAATTGAAAAAAGAGTTAGAAAAGCAAAAAAAAGCGTTAGAAATTATAAATTCTTTAACTTGAGATTTAAAAAAGAAGTATATTTTGGAAACAAAAGTTTTACCTAACTTGAAGAAAGAATGAAAATTACCTAAAAATTGTATGACAACCAATTTGGATAGTTTAGTAGGTTGTATATATCTTTCTAAAGAACCGCTTGATGATTTGTTAAAAAATATTCCTGAGGATATGAAAGAAATTGTAAAAAAACATTATTATTATAAAGTTTATACTATAAATACTAAGAATATCTTAAATAAAACAAAAGATCCTATAGCTTTGGAGGTTAAAAAACAAGTTATTAAACAAATGTATATGATTTGAAGACTAAGAAATCCTAAAGCTTGCTATAAAATTCCAGAGGAGGAGGTAAAACAGTACTGTTTAAAACTGTTTAAAAAGTAATATATGAAATTTGTTATAGCTGATATAGTAAATAAAGATTTTAATCCATATTCTTTGGAAGAGACAAAAATTCTTATTAAAAATATTTGAGGAACAATTGATAAAATTTTTTTACAAAATAGAAATTATCCATCTTCTGCTTCTTATATTTGAACCTGAAAAGCAAGGGAGATAGCTCAATACTGCCGGGATAATAAAATAGATGTTTTTGTAATAAATTGAATGTTAAAACCTTCGGTATACAATACTTTAAGAGATTATTTTCCTCGAGAAACTCAAATTTGGGATAAAATTGATCTTATTTTACATATTTTTGAAAAACATGCTCATACTAAGGAAGCAAAACTTCAAATAGAATATGCTAGAATAAAATATGAGCTTCCTCGTTTGAAATGACGATGAAAACAGCTTTCAAATTTGGGAGCTTGAATATGAACAAGATGACCATGAGAAAAAATAATGGAGATTAAAAGAAGACACTATGAAAAAAGATTAAAACAAATAGAAAAAGACTTAAAACATCGAAAAACAGTTTTGGATAGTCAAAGAAGATGAAGGAAATTTATGAGGAAGGCAATTTTAGTTTGATATTCAAATGTTTGAAAGTCAACATTGTTTAATGCTTTGACAGGGAAGAATGTTTATGTGGAAGATATTTTGTTTGCTACTTTAGATAACAGAATTGCTAAATTAAAAACTGAATATCCTATAGATGTTTTAGTTATTGACACAATTTGATTTATACATTGAGTACCTCCATTGATATTAAATAGTTTTTTACCAACTTTAGATGAGATTAAATTTGCTGATATTCTACTTTTGGTTTTTGATGTTAGTTTACTAGAGAAAGATAAAAAATATTTTGATTTACAATTTACAACTGTAATTTCTGTTTTAGAAAGATTTAAAAATTTTATAGAAAGAAAAAATTTTGAAGATTTTGAGAATTTGAATTTACAGAAAAGAATTGTAGTGATTTTTAATAAATTGGATTTAGTCAAAAAT
>CAYNHJ010000152.1:0-1545 GCA_964397125.1 uncultured Candidatus Peribacteria bacterium | reverse complement strand
ATAAAAATTTTACAATCACAGACAATTTAAAAAATTATCACAGACAATGATGATGGTATAATTGCAGGTAATTTTTAATTTAATCACAGGCAATTTTAAATTAGTTGAGTGTTAAGAATTGATAACGGAGGATTTATATTTAATTTTAAATGTTGATGCAAAATTTGGAAAAATTATTAAATTATTTATTTTTGAAATATCAACATCTTTGAACATGGTGGCCTTGAGAAAGTAGAATAGAAATAATGATAAGTGCTGTTTTAACTCAATTAAGTAAACGGGAACAAGTTGAGAAAGTTTTAAACAATTTAAAGGGGAAATACAAAATATTAAAAAAGGAATTTTATGATTGTAATGTTAATTTAAATTGGGAAATAGAAAAAAGAATTGCTAAATATTTGTTTGAAAATTTGAAAGAAGATGATTTAAGATGAGTATGATTTTATAAAAGAAAATATGATACTATTAAAAATTTACTTAAACGATTTCTTGAAATTGATGTAAGTTTACATACTATTGAATTGAGAAAACAGCTTTTAGCTATAAAATGAATAGGTAAAGAAACAGCTGATGCTATTTTGTGTTATTGATTAAACAAAAAGATATTTGTGGTTGATGAGTATACTTATAGAGTTGTTTTCAGTTGGATGTGGAAGGATGGAGGATGGATGGGAAGGGATGAAGGATTAATTTGGAAAGATGATAAAGAGAGCGTTAAGGAATATTATAAAAAGTTTAAAAAACAATGGCAATATGATAGATTGAGAATTCAAATAGAGGATATTTTAAAAGTGATGTGAAGATTAGAAAGTTGGTATCTTAAAAATCTTCATTGAGCTTTTGTTGAGGAAGGTAAGATATTGGAGAAAAAAGATTTATTTAATAAAACCAATTGATAATAATGTATTGAGAGAGTGTGTTTTTTGGTAGTCTGGAGAAGCAGAGAAAAAATATAGAGTTTGTAAATAAACAAATAGAAACTTGAGATATTTTTAATATTTTAAAAAGATTGAGAGTAAAGTTGTTAGTTGAGATAGTAAAAAAGAGAATTTGTTATATTTTTAATAAAGCTGTTAATTTTGTTGGTTGAGATAGTAAGATAAATTTTTATGCAAAAGATAAGATAGAAAAGACAAATATAGATTTAATGAATTTAGAAAAATATGAGAAGTGGTTAAATTTTTTGAAATATGTTCAGCAGTTTGGATTAGATGAATTTGGGGAGTATTCTATAAAACAATTTTTAAGTTGTGATCCAGAAATTTGTAGATTTCTTTTAAAACATTTGTGAAAAAAATATGATGATCATTATAGATATTGGTGTTCAGTCTTATATGAAAAATTTGAAGATAAAATTAATTTTTAAAATATAAACTAAGAATTAAATGAGACTTTCACAACTTTTTGTAAAAACTTTGAAAGAAGCTCCTTCTGGGGAAAAATCCACAAATGCTATTTTACTTCAAAGGGCTGGATTTATAGATAAACTTTTAGCTTGAGTGTATACATATTTACCTTTTGGTCTTAGGACATTGAGAAAAATTG
>CAYNHJ010000151.1:0-1547 GCA_964397125.1 uncultured Candidatus Peribacteria bacterium | reverse complement strand
GAAAACCACATACTTATCAAAGAAATTTTTTCTATATCTGGAACAGATCTATTTATAACTTCTACAATATTATTTTGTTTCATAAAATCCATCAACTCTTTTCTATCTTTAGAAGTTTTTCATCATTCTCACTTATAGAAAGGTTTATAATAGTCCTCTGTAAAATCTCAAGTAAATAGCCTATAGCTAAATTCCCAAAGATGATGTCAAGTTCCCACATTATAAACTATATCTAAACCTCCCAATGCTAATAATTTTTTCCACCAACTATTTAAACCTTTAACTTTACCAATTCAATCCCAAATCAATTTTACAAATCATATCAAAACAGCAGCTTTACCTATTAGTCTAAGAAATTCAGCAGTTCAACTTGAAATTTTTGTATTAGTTTCTAACCAATCTACAGCATAATCTACTCATCAAAATATTCAATTCTGTTTTATAGCATCCCACATATCTTCTAAATCTTGTTTAGAAGCCTTTCCTGAAACTATTTTTTTGATTAAACTATCTGCTTTATCAAAATTTTGTAATGCTAATCTATATTGTCTCAAAGGAGGTTTATTTCTAAATTCCTTCATGTAAATATCTAATATTTGTAACTCTCTCTTTAAATACTCTTGAGTTTTAATATTATTTAAATCCCCCAAAATAGTTAAATCAAATTCACCAAATTTATTCAAAAATTGTTGTGGATTAGATATCCCCATTCATTTTAAGATAATGTATAACTGATCTGACGGATAAATAGATTGTAAAGCTTTTAAAAAAGCCAAATCTCCGATCGAATATCTTATATCTGCATTTGTTTCTCGCCAATTGATAATATGTCTTTTCCAGGATACAATATATCTATTAGTTTTATTTAAAATCTCATTTCTATTTTTATTTAAAATAGATAATATCAAATCTTTTACAAATTCGTCTCACACCTGTGCTTTCAACTCTTCTATAGCTATTTTCCCAGATAAAAGTTTAGCTGCTATTTTGTTTTTCAAATCATTATACCAAGTAGTAAAATCTATATTTATTCATTTTTTTTCTAACTCTTGCTTTATCTTCTCAATATTTTGTTTATTTGATATTTCTTTTAAAAGCTTCAAATCTTCTTTTAAATCGTCATCCAAAGTCTCTCTAGACTTTCTTTTTTTTTCAACTTCTACCTTTAATTTAGATAATTCTCTTTTTACTTGTTTCTTTAATTTTTGAAATTCTATAGATAGAGTTATAAATTCTTGCTCAGTCAATCCATCAATTTCTAAAAGCTTCTTATATTTTTCTCATTCCTGCTTAACTAAATAATATTTCCCCTTAATTTCAACTATATTTAAGTTATCAACATCTTCTGAAATAAAATTCTTAATTTCTGGTTTGAGTTCATTATTTAAAAAGTCCGAAATACTTTCATTTTTACTCTTAAAAATTTTTTTTACTTCAATTTTTTCTACCATTTTTTATTTTTATTTTTAAAATATAAATTTTCTACAAACTAATTTTAATCACTTTCTAAATTTTGTCAAATTTCCTCATGTTTAGCAAAATTTTTA
>CAYNHJ010000150.1:0-1613 GCA_964397125.1 uncultured Candidatus Peribacteria bacterium | reverse complement strand
AAAGTTTGATAAACTTTGTATCTCAAAGATGATTTATTTTTTAAATTTATTAAATCAAATTGTTTCAATTCATCAATATATTTTCAACTTACTTTATAATCCCAATATTCATTTCAATCAAACAAAACAAAATGGTCATCATCTATTCAACTAATTACATATTTTTTCAATTCTTGTTTAGCTTTTTTTTCATCATTAACATCTTCCATCTTCTTTTTTGCAAAATTTTTAGCTTGTTTTAAATAATTTTCTCCTAACTCATAAACAATTTTTATCGGTGTATCTTTTTTAAACAAAGTAAAAGATAAACTAAAATGAATATAAGGATTGTCATTTGTAAAACTTAAAAACTCTCAATAAAATTCTTTTATAAAATCAATAACTACTAAATTTTTATCATCAGTATTATCTATCAAAGGCATTACAAATACAAAATCATCTCAACCAGAAAAAATTGTATAAACTTGATTAAATTCTTTTTCCAAAAAATTATTTAAAACTTTACCAAAAAACAGCTCTAAAAATCTTGAAAAGGTCAAAAGCCTAGAAATACTATAATTTTTATCAAATCAATATTTTAAAATAAGTGACATATTATCTACATCACCTTTTATCATCACTAAATATCCATTTTCTTTACTATACTCTTTTAGAATTTCCTCAAAAGATAAGACTCTATTTTCTTTTTTAGGAACATACAAATTAACTGATTTTCAAATTATCTTTTCATAATTTTTATCAAAATCTAAATCCCATTTGTTAATTTTTATAAATAATTGACCTTCTTCAACTAAACTAAATTTTCCTTCTTTATTCTTTTTTATTCCTATTTCAAAAATAAAATTTCCATTTTTATCTTTATAACTTACAAAAATTCATTTATCTTTTATTTCTTTAACAAGCTTATCTCATAATCAAATTTCCTTTTCACAATTTTCACAAATATCATCTGATGTTTCTATAAAACCATCCTTTTTATCAATATACTTCAGTCAACAAAATTTACACAAAACTTTTCAACTAACATCTTTATTTTGTAATAATTGTTTTAACAAAATATTATCATATAATTTAAATTTTTGCTCTGACAATTTATCAAAAATGTCTGTTAAAACTTGTCTAAATTTATTTTTTGAAATATCTTCTAAATCATATCATTTACCAAATATTGTAAATCTTAAACCTGGATATTGTTCAATCAAAAATTTATTTATTTCTTGATTAATTTGTTTAACTAAATCTTTTTTAAAATCATTTTCAACTCAAGCAAAAATAACAAATTTTCAACCTGCGTTTATCAAAACATTTGCACGTGGTAAATTAAATTTATCTAAAATATATTCAATAATAGCTTCCGAGAGCAATTGAATGATAAAAGATCTAGCTCTTAATCTTTTAGTCAAAGATTTAGATTTTTTAATTCAATCAAAAATATATTTTTGAATACCTGGAAAATCTCATCAAATAAGAAAAACTTTTTTATTATCTTTTTTTAATAAAATCAAAATCTCCTCAGTAGATAGCTTATAAAGTCTATCTTTTTCTTCAAAATCTTTAAAAACTTCATACAAATAAATAGCAAAAGCTACAACAAGTTTACTATGGTCATATAG
>CAYNHJ010000149.1:0-1625 GCA_964397125.1 uncultured Candidatus Peribacteria bacterium | reverse complement strand
AATAGACTATTTTATTTAATTTATTTAATTTTTTATTAAAGAGATTGTTAAAATCTCTTGAAAAATAGAAATATATTTTATAAAATTGGATAAAATTTTAATCAATTTGATTAAATTTTATGCTGACTATTAAATTTAGTTTTCAAAAAGAACAAAATTGGAATTTTGATCAATATATACTTCAGTGAATTTTTTATAATGCTGTTTGAAGAAATAGTGTTTATCATTGATTTACCCCTTCACTTTTTACTTTTTCTAATATATATCCTTTTAAACCTAAAAATAATTATTTACCCAATCAACAATATTATATTAATTTCAAAACTTTATTGAAAAGTATAGAATTTAAAGTATACAATTATTTTTTAGAAAATAGAAAGTTACCATTTTGATCAAACAATTTTATTAATATTCATGAAGTAAAAATAGTAAAATCAAAACCTACATTTATTGGAAAAAAAATAACAGGAATAACTCCAATAGTTATATCTATTGATAAAGAATTAGCAGAAAAGTATAATATTCCATATAATAGAAATTGAAAACCTCTATATTGGAAAAAAGAATTTTGATTTGATATTTTTGTTAAACAATTACATAAAAATTTGTTAAGAAAGTATATTTTGATATTAAAATATTTATTATCAGAAAAAATTAAAAAAGAAGATTTAGTTGAAAATTTGAAGGATTTGTTTTTTTCAATAGAAAATTGGGAAGAGAAACTTTTATCATTGTATAATGATTTACAAAAGCGAGAGGATTTTTGTAAAAGAATAAATTTTTTTCAATGATATAAATTTATTCGTGGCGCTTTGATACCATATAAAGGAGGAAAAATTGCAGGTAGTGTATGGGATTTTATAGTGGGAGAAGATGATGATATAGACGTGGTCAAAATATTAAAAATAAATAGTCTTATTGGTTTTTGAGAAAAAACTTCAATATGACTAGGTTTTATAAATTAGAGTGAGGAAATGTCTGTTTTAGAGATGACTTCATATTTTTATGATAATTGATTAGTTAATATTCTACTGTATCTTGACGAAATAAAGAAATTGAAAAAGCAGTGATGAAATGATAATATTAATGCTATATTAAATAATTTCTGAAATATAGAAGAAGTTAAAATAGATTTAGATGAAGTTAAATATGAAGTTGTATATAAATGAAAAAAAGTATATTTAAAATTAAAGTCTAACAAATTGGAAATTAATTTGGAAGATAAAGATTTCGAAAAATTTTTAGAAGATATTTTTAAATTTGTTTTATATTCAGCTGGAATAGTTTATTTTACTAAAAATAATGAATGGAAATTAGATTTGCAAAGTAATAAGCTAGTTTATTCTCCTAAAGTAGATATTAGATGAAAAGGAAGTGGAAATGATGTTTTGCATCCTAAAAAGAAATTTTTTAAAACTTTCAACGAAATTGCCGATATAAAATCTATTATAAAAGATTTTTATGATAGTTTATCTGAAAAGGAGAAAAATGATTTTCGAAATCAGAAGTGAGCTTTTAAAGAGATTGAAAAGTCATGAATAAAGTTTTGAACTGATAAAAAATTTAAATGAATAGAAATTGAATTAGAGAATTGAAAGAAAGTTTATGTTGAAAAAATTTTAACA
>CAYNHJ010000148.1:0-1625 GCA_964397125.1 uncultured Candidatus Peribacteria bacterium | reverse complement strand
TTATATACAGAAACAACAAATCTATTACAAAAATTACAAAACTTTAAAAATAACAAAATATTAATCTGAAAAACCCTCAAAGAAAAACTTACTTTCCAAACACAAAATATTTTATCAAAATTTATCAAATTAATAACAAATCTCTATATAATTTTAATCAATTCTATAAAAACAAAACATAAACTAAAAAGCTTACAAAATCTACCCACTGTGTTAGAAGAATACAAAGCACATTGAAAACTTTTAGAAAAAACGATTGATTTTAATATAGAAAGATATCAACTAATTTATCAAAAACTATCAACTTACTTTCAACAATATTCTCAGCTACTTATATCACAACTAAAAAATTTTTTAAAAGATTAACTTCAAATAAATGATAATACCAGCTATTATAATTATAATAACAGCCACTTGTTGAATAATTTATGAATTATTACTATCTACAGTTACTAGCTATCTTTTATGAAATAGTATAGAACAATTTTCTATAACTATCTGATTTTTTTTATTTTGATTAGGAATCTGATCTTTTTTAGCTAAATTTGTAAAAAATTATCAAAAAACTTTTATAATAACAGAAACGTTATTAGCAATAATCTGATGATTGAGTATAATTATTGTAAAATGGGTATATTTGTATCTAATTCAATATGTGCTAGTATTTAAACTAATTTATATATGATTTGTTAGTTTAATATGAATTTTAGTTTGACTAGAAATACCTTTAATATGAATTTTTCTAAACGAAAAATATAGAAACTTTCAAACAACAATAGGGAATTTACTTTCTTTGGATTATATATGAAGTTTAATGTGAACTATCATTTTCCCTATTATATTACTCCCTCGACTTTGACTAACCTATACAGCAATAATTATATGAATATTAAATTTAACAGTTTCAATAATTTTTTTAACAATATCTAATCTTAAAACAAAAGAAAAAATTAAATTTTTACTTGTAAATTTAATCGGATTAACTTTTTTAATTAGCGTCTCTATATTCAGTTTAAATAAACTCGAACATTTATGGGATCACTTTTTCTATGAAGAACCAATTATATATTCCCATAGATCAAAATACCAATATATAGTAATTACACAAAGATGAAATGATATAAGACTTTATTTGGATTGACATTTACAATTTTTATCATTAGATGAACATAGATATCATCTCAGTTTAACATACTTTGCAAAAAAATATATTGATCAGTTTAGTTGAAATAATTTAAAAATATTAATTCTTTGATGAGGAGATGGATTAGCTACCAGAAATATCTTAGAATATCTTAGCTGAAAGCACATAAATTACAACATAACATTAGTAGATTTAGATCCTGAAATAACAAATTTAGCAAAAAATTTTTACTTATTAAAAAAACTTAACAAAAACTCTTTAAATAATCCTCATGTAAAAATAATTAATCAAGATGCTTTTAATTTTTTGCTAAACAATAAAAACAAATATAACATTATAATAGCTGACTTTCCAGATCCTAGAAATATACAAATTGCAAAACTCTATTCTAAAGAATTTTATTGATTAATTCTAAATCATTTAACAGAAAATGGCATATTTACAACGCAAGCTTCAAACAGTTTCTTCGCTAAAGAAGCCT
>CAYNHJ010000147.1:0-1631 GCA_964397125.1 uncultured Candidatus Peribacteria bacterium | reverse complement strand
AAATAATATCACAACTGTCAAAAATTATCACTTTTCACTTTACAAATTACATTTTTTCTATCATTTAACTCAATACTATTCCGACTTTCTATATTATTCCACATAAGCAAAGGTATATTTTTACCTTTAATATCTGCCCAAAGCTTTAAGTGTTTTTTTCAAACTATCTCCTTTGATACAATTTTTACATCTTCAATCAGAAACAATGGCTCTGGATTTCATTCTCAAAATGGTGCTAAATAATTTACTTTCTTAAGCAAATCTGATCTTTCAAACTCAAAAGGATAAATATAAGTATCTACAAACTCTACTTTTTCCAAATCTTCATCTTTTATAATACTTTCACTATACTGTTCAAAAATACCTTTAACAATTTCAATATTTTCTGGCCTCATAGACAAACCTCCAGCTTGTTTATGTCAACCATAAGTTTCTAAATATTTAGCAGCTTGATTTAACATTTCAACAATATCAAAATATTCTGGTCAACGAAGACTTCAAACAATCAAATTTTTCTCTTTATTATAAGTCATCACGACAGAAGGTCTATTATATTTTTCAGTCAATCTTCAAGCTACAATTCATAAAATTCATTCATGAAAAGACGGTTCATAAACAATCAAAATTTTTTTTGTAAAATCTATTCTCTTTTCTGCCAATTTAAAAGCCTTATCCTGAATATTTTGTCTTTGTCTGTTTAGCTCATCAATCCTCCTCAAATAATAATTTTGTTTTTGAAAATTTGAAGAAATTAAACACATTAAACTATCATATGGACTTACTAATCTTCAAGAAGCATTAAGCCTTGGTCAAATTACAAAACCAATATGATAAGTATCAATCTTATTTAATTTTAAAAAATTTATCAAATTTTCAATATTAGGATGAAGTCATTGTCTTTTATTTAAAATCTCTAATCATTTTTTTACAAAAAGTCTATTTTCATTGACTAAAGGCACGCAATCAGCCACAGTTCAAATAGCAACTATAGGAAGAAAATAATTAATAATTCTTTTTTTCAATTCTTGATTCTTTATTAATTTAGTTGCCAATGCTGCTATTAATTTAAAAGCTACTCAAACACCAGCTAATCACTTAAAAGGATATTTTGGACTAACTTGAGGATTTATTATAGCAATTGCATCAGGCAAAATATCTAAAGGTCTGTGATGATCTGTAATTATCAAATCTAATCAAATATTTTTAGCATAATCAGCTTCCTGAATAGCTGTAATTCAATTGTCTACAGTAATAACTAAAGAAACTCATTTTTCTTTAATTTCATCAAGATGATATTTTTTTATTCAATATCAATCTTTAAGTCTATTAGGCAATCTAACAGAAATATTTTTATAATTCAAAAACTTTTTAAAAAATTCGAAAAGTACGGTAGAAGCTGTGATTCAATCAACATCATAATCTCATAAAATCATTATTCTTTCATTCCTTCTAATAGCACTTATTATTCTATCAACTGCTATATCCATATCTTTTAAAAGAAATGGATCTATCCAATATTTAGAAAAAGTAGGATTCAAAAAATCTTCTATATTATCATTTATATTTCTTACTTTTAAAAGCCTTGTTAAAATATCTTCATTAGGATTATCATAAAGAACTTTTATTTTCAT
>CAYNHJ010000146.1:0-1636 GCA_964397125.1 uncultured Candidatus Peribacteria bacterium | reverse complement strand
CATTTTCAATCCTTTGTTGGTATCATTATCTGATTAAATTTATCCATTTAAATTTGTATTTTTTTACTATTTGGAAAAACTATACTCAAAAATTTATTTTTTGGAATTGTATTATTAAAAGGCACAAAAAAGCAAATATTTTTTAATTTTTTTAATTCAAAGAGTGGATTTTTATTGTTTATAGTAAATTCAACATTTTTATAATAGTAAATTTTTGCTAAATTTTCATAATATTTTACTATCTCTTTTTTTTCATTTTTTACATTATCTGGATCCATTTCAAAAAAATTTATTTGATGATTTAATTGACTTGAAATATCAAAAACAACTGGAGAAATTTCTCTCATACTCTCTTCATTTCTAAGTAAAAGTCCTGTTTTTTCGCATACTTTTATACTTTCATCTCCAATCTTCACAAAAGGTTTTTTTATTTTTAGTAAAAAATCTATATTTTGATAGTAAAATTTATTATTTATAACAAACATACCTATTCTAAATTTAAAAAAGTCATCCATCATAATTTCTTCAATATCGTCTCTTTTATAATCTACAAAAATTTCAATTTCATTAAATTTTTCAAGTTTTTTATATGTATGTAAATCTGGATTTATAATTCTCACTATTAATTTCTTAGATTTAAGTTTTCTTTGTAAGTAAATCGCTGATTTTAATAGTATCGAAGTCTCTTTTTTTGACATTGTTAATTTATCTATCAAAAGATAAATCTGATTTCCATAAGGAGCTGGAAACATACCTACATCTTTTTTAATACTTTTAAAAACATCTTTTAAAATTTGAGGTTGACCCACAATTACTAACTTATCATATGGATGAATTGTTGTCATTTTATTTTGTAAAATTAATTTATCATTTCTATAAATTGCAAATATTCTCCATTTAGTAGTATTTTCTTTGTTTAAAAGTTCTACATTTCTATAAATAAAAGCACTTGAAACTGGCACCTGAACTTCCATAATCTCTTTTCCAAAACCTATACTTCTTGCGAAAACTGGCAAATCCGGAAGTAAATCAATCAAAGTAGAATTGATAATTTGAGGTAATTTTAGAATATGAATATTTCTATTTTCTATTTCTACACCCCAAAAATCTACAAATTCTATATAAATATTTTCATTTATAAAAAATTCTAATGATTGAACAGCATTTAACGCTAAAAGTCTATTTTTTATAATTACAATTATTTTTGAATAATCTCTATTTTTAAAAAATGATAAATTTATAAAAGATGTAAATTGAATTTTATAAAAATTTACCCCTTCTATTTGTTTGAAATTTTTATCTATATCCAATTCTGATTGATAAATCACATCAAACTCTGCTACATTTAAATAATTTTCTACAACAGAAATAATAAAATTTTTAGCTTCTTTTCCTTCTGCTAATATCAATACTCTATTCAAACAGCGCCTTTTTTGGTACAATTATATCAAAAAAAATAAGGTTTTTTATGGATTTTAAAATAGATAATCAAAACGACAAAGCAAGAGCTTGCACAATAACCACAAATCATAGCACAATAAAAACTCCAATATTTATGCCTGTTGGAACGAATGCAAGCATAAAATCCCTTGATATGAAAGATATGACGGATATTTTAAATACTAATATTATTTTA
>CAYNHJ010000145.1:0-1639 GCA_964397125.1 uncultured Candidatus Peribacteria bacterium | reverse complement strand
AAAAATCATTTTATCATTTTACTAAACATAGCTTTATGTCTTTAATAGATGATATTTTAGACAACATAGATATAGTTGATATAATTGGTCGTTACATTAATCTCAAAAGGGTCGGAAGAAACTATGTAGCATTATGTCCTTTTCATAGAGAAAAGACTCCTTCTTTTGTTGTTTCACCTGAAAAACAAATTTTCAAATGTTTTTGATGTTGAATAGGAGGTAATGCTATAAAATTTATAATGGAATATGAAAAAGTAGATTTTCGAGATGCAATAAAAATTTTAGCTAAAGAAGCTTGAATAGATATCTCAAAATATAAAAAATTTGAAACAAAAGAAGAAAAAAAATGATCAGAAAAAGAAAAATATCTTACAATAAATAAATATGCTCTCAAATTCTTCAAAGAAGAATTAAGAAAATCTCCTGAAGCTATCAAATATTTAAAAGAAGAAAGACATCTTACAGATAATATAATTGAACAATTTCAACTTTGATATGCTCCAGATAGTTTTTCAAAATTGATAGACTATTTATTAAACAAATGATTCGAAACTGAAGATATCATCAAAATAGGATTATGAAAACAAAATAATGCTAATTTATTTTCATTTTTTAAAAAAAGAATTATATTCCCCATTTATGATCATATTTGAAATCTAGTAGCTTTTGCTTGAAGAGTAATAGACCCAAATGATTCTCCTAAATATCTTAATACTCCTGAAACTCCAATCTATGATAAATCAAAAGTCTTATACTGACTAAATATTGCAAAAAACTATTATAGAGAGTTTGAGAATAAAATTTTTATAGTAGAATGATATATGGATGTTATTGCTTTAGCAAGATGATGAATACCTATATGAGTAGCTACCTGTTGAACTGCTCTAACACCTAATCATGTTAAACTTCTTAAAAGATATACAGAAAATATTATCTTTTCATTTGACAACGATGATGCTTGATTAAATGCAACAATTAGATGATTAAAAATATGTTTTGAAAACGAAATTTATCCTAAAAATTTCTTACTACCAGCAAAATTTAAAGATTTTGATGAAGCTATAAATAATCTGTGAAAAGAAGAATTTAAAAATCTTATTCTTAACAAAAACAATTACAAAGACAGCTTCCTATTTATAACAGAAAAACTTATACACAAATACAATATAAACGAACCTCTTGAAAGAAAACAATTTTTTAATATATTATTTGACATTTTAATTAATCTAAAAGATTACTCTATCCTCCAATTTTATTTACAAAAATTGTGAGAAATAACAAATACTGATCCACAAATACTTTTTAAACAATTTAAAACTTTTATCAGAAAAAACAAATTTAATAAAACACTTAATGAAGATAACCAATCTAATACCAAACAATTAGATACAAACCGACTTTTAGCAAGTCTTATATATCAAGATTTTCGGTTAAATCTTTTAACAGATAACTTAAAACTCAAAAAAAATGTAGAAGAATTTATAGAACTTATAATTGCTATCTCTCCTCTTTTAGAATGAAACATATTAAAAAAAATAACTGAAGATAACTTAGATAGCAATGAAATAGAAAAATTAAAAGAATACCAATTACGATGGGAACAACAAAAGGAAATAGATAAAATATTAACAAAATTTAT
>CAYNHJ010000144.1:0-1643 GCA_964397125.1 uncultured Candidatus Peribacteria bacterium | reverse complement strand
TTCGGTCAATCTATTCAAAATCTCATTTTAATTATTTTTGCTTCTCTTTCATCAAGCATATTGTTTAAAATCTCCTCTAATTTTTCCTTCAAAATTTGTCTCTCAACATATTCATTTGGTCTTTTAATATTAGAATCTTCTATAAACTCTCATACCTTAGATTTTCAATCATCTCATACAGGTTTCTCAATAGAAATCTCTCATTTAATCATCTTCTCTATATACACTATTTTCTTTTCTGATACTCATAATTTTTTAGCAATCTCTTGAACAGTAGGCTCTCTTCACAAACTTTGAAAAAGCTCTTGTAAAGCTTTATTATAAGCATTTATTTCCTCAATCAAATGAACCGGCATTCTAACATTTTTAGTCATATCAGCAATTGCTTTGGTTATTGATTGCTTTATCCACCAAGTTGCATATGTTGAAAATTTAAAATTTTTATCTGGATCAAATTTTTCGATTGCTTTTAAAAGTCACATATTTCATTCCTGAATCAAATCCATAAAAGAAAGTTTAGAACCTAAAAATCTTTTTGCAATACTAATAACTAATCTTAAATTTCCTTCCACTAATTTTCTTTTAGCCATTTCATCCCCTTGTCTTACAAGTCTTGCTAACTGCTTTTCTTCTTCCGCGGTTAACAAAGGTAAAGTCGAAACATCATTAAAATACAATTTTATAAAATCTTTATACTGTTTGTCATTTATTTTGTATTTATCATCAATAAGCTTAATATTGCCTATCTTTTTTTTTACATCTAAGTCTCTAATTTCTTTTTTTAACACTTCTTCTATAGTCTCAATTTTAATATTCAATTTATCAGCGAGATCATAAAATTTTTCTAAAACATCCAATTGCTTATCTATCTCGTCTATTTGGGAAAGAATCTCATCTTCAGTAATATAACCTTTTTCTACACCCTTTTTTAAAAGTATCTGTAATCACTTAGGTAATTCCTGTATATCATCTTTTAATTTTTCCCAATAATTAGTCATAATATTAATTATTTTATTAAATCATAAAAATTAATAATTTTCATACAAAACAATTAGTTTATCTCTCATTCTTTTCAATCTTTTATAAACAGTAGGCCTACTAACTTTTAACAGTTGTGCTATTTGTTTTTTTGTATAACCTTCTACTAACAAATCAATAATTTTTTCATCTAACTCATCTTCTGATAAAAACTTTTTTAAATACATAAAATCCAATTGAATATTCAACGATTTAGTATTCTTTTCCAAAGAATTAGTACTATTAACATTTAATCTCACAAATACTCAATATTTTTTATTTATCTCCTTATCTATCAAATATAAAGCTTTCTGAAATCATATTCTAACAAAAAATTTGAAACTTCTATAATAAATCTCTAATCTCCAATTATCTTTAAAAAACTTATCTACGACAATTTTAACTAACTGTCTATTATTCTCTACAAATTGTTTATAAGTTTTATTCTGTCTTTGGTATCTGTCTATCAAAAAATTTAATTGTTTAATTAAACCGTTCATAAAAAAAATCATATTAAAATTTTTAAATTACCTTTACTTAATATATTACTCTAAAAAACTTTCTTAAAATGTAAAAATTTTTTAATAAAAAACGCTGACAATATAAATGTCAGCGCTGATAAGATA
>CAYNHJ010000143.1:0-1682 GCA_964397125.1 uncultured Candidatus Peribacteria bacterium | reverse complement strand
CCATTTCCTTCATCTTTTATTTTAATAGCAATCAAATTTTTCTCTTTATAAACAAATTTAGAAACACATACTCTAATTGTTTTATTATTTTTACTATTTTTTAAATACAAAATATATTTACCATTTTTTATTAACTCTTCTTTTAATTTAAAATTCAAATTTAAATTACCATGTTCGTAAGCATTTAAAAAAAGTTCAGTAAATACTGTCAAAATTTTTGGATTTTGAATATATGTTTCAATAAATTTATTAGCTTTTTCTAAACTCTCTATTTCTGTTGCAAAATATTTACAATTAAAATCAATTTTAGGAAGCGAAAAATTAAAAAAAATAAATTTATCATCATCATAAACAAATGAATTAATAAATTTATTTTCATCTAATTTTGGGGTGATAATAAGCTTTTCAAAAAAAATTTTCACCTTACCGGGCTTTATTTTCTCTATTTTATTATTAACTAAAATAAAAGCATCAGAAAAAAGATTAATAACATCATCTTCTAACTTAAAAAAACTATTATCTTTTAAATTTTCAACTTCAAAATTTTTAAATAAAACCAAACTATTACTATTAAAATATCCTATCATATCCTAAACTTACTTATCTCATTTTTTAATTTTTCAGAATCCACTTTTAGTTCTTCTGATGCATTTTCAAGATTTTTCCTAATTTTTTTATTCTCTTCTGTTACCTTTACAAGACCATGCATTACCCCTAATAACTCTTTCATTCTTGTAGCACTATAAGTATTTTTATGCATTGCATCTTTTGATTTTTCTCTTGTAGATTCTAAATTAGTCTTAGTTAAAGTAGCATCATCAATTAATAAATTAGCAGCCTTTGCTATTTCGTCCATACTTTTAGATGTTTGATTTGTACCTATTGAAATCTCTTCAACTGTTTGAGTAATTAAATTTAAATTAGCACCAATCTCTTCTAAACTCTTTTGAGTCCTCTCAGCTAATTTTCTAACTTCATCAGCAACAACCGCAAATCCCCTACCATGTTCTCCTGCTCTTGCCGCTTCTATTGCCGCATTTAGAGCAAGTAAGTTTGTTTGAGTTGCTATTTCAGAAATAATTGAAAGAATATCTTTAATATTTTCAGCTTGAGAAGTTAACGAATTTACTTTCTCAACTAATTCTTGTTGTTTTTCATTTCCTTTATCTATACTTTTTACTACTTTTTCAAGAGAAACAATGAAATCTTCCAAAAATGAAAAAGTTTTATCTAAATCTTCTGTAACAGAAATAGTAGCTTCTTCCAACTCATCAACATTTTTTGACAAATCATTTACTAAATTATTAATATTTTCTATACTTTCATCTGCAATTTCTCCACTTTTTAATAAAGTATCTGAAATCTTAGCTAAAGTTTTACTTTGAGATAAAGTAGATTCTGAGACATTTCTAATTTCTATTAAACTTTCTCTAAATACATTTACCATAATTTTTATTGCATTAATAATTTTTCCTAATTCATCTCTAAATGACTTATCAATTTCACAAGTTAAATCTAAATTATTAGCTACACAATTAATTTTTTCTAAAGAGTAATTAACTTCTTTAGTAACATCTCTAATAATTAACAAAATAACTGCTAAAATAAATATCATTGATACAATAGACACAGTTGATAATATTCCATATTTTTCATATGTATATAATTTTAAAGTATTAATT
>CAYNHJ010000142.1:0-1692 GCA_964397125.1 uncultured Candidatus Peribacteria bacterium | reverse complement strand
CTAGATTTTTTTAAAGCATTTTCAACAAAAAGCCAATAAAAGAAAGTTTTAGTCAAAAAGGATTGATTTCAAACTAGTTCTTCGGGATTAATATCTATCATATCTCATTTAATAGAATCATTTTTTTCGATAATATCTCTTATAAATTTAATATATCTTTTAGTTAAATTATCAAGTTTGAACTGTCTTTTTATCGTAGTTATCGGCCTTACTTGTAAAAGCCAAATCTTACCAGAGGCATCAATAGCAAATTCTACATCTGCTGGTTTTCAATAATTTTTTTCTATTTTTTGAATTAAATTAACTAATTCGTATTTCCAATTTTTGGGCTTGTTATAATTGATTTTTAAATATTTTTCCGTTTTTCCTGAAGAATTTCATGAAACTAAATCTTCTCAGATTCAGTGATGATAATTTAATATAACATAAGGTTTACCACTGTCAGGATCATGAGAAAAAATTACTCAAGAAAATTCAATATTATTAACCATCTCTTGAACGATGACAGGTATTTTGTATCAAAATTTTTTAAGTGAATTTCTTTGAATTTGATTATATGCTTTTATAATATCTTTTCTTGTAGGATTTACATTTAAAATTGTATCATAAGCTCAAGCCATAGAACTTGATTGAGTATCTTCGTGAGGAGAGGAACTTCTAAGAGCAATTTTTTTTCATTTAAAAAATTTTAATATCTTATCTACTATTGTTTCGATATTTTCATCAGGGGAGACAGTTATAAATTTTGGAACTCATATTTTTTCATTTTTTAAACTTTCTACAAAATTTTTTAACCAATTTAGATTTTTTGCTTTGTTTCAAATAATTTTATTTTGTTCAATTGACAAAATGTTTCTCATATTTGTTTTTAATAAAAAAGTAAATTTGATCAATTACTTTTTCTTTAAAGTTTCTATTTTTATCAGCTGGATCGTCAATAGGATATATAGTTATTTTTTTTCATTTTTTTTCTAAGTAACTCCATAAAGAATAACCTTCTATTAAAACTTCTTTGTCTATTTGTTTAATATCTTTTGGTTCAAATAAAAATACAGCTTCATTTATTTCATTTAGCAATTTTTTAATATCATTTGGATATTTTATTTTTTGATTAGAAATATCTATGTTATATTTGTTTTTTAAAATTTGTGTAATTTGTTTATCTGGTTTATAGTTATATTTTTCTTTTCTTGCTTCCACTGCTGCACATGAAATAGCTTTTAAACCTAAATTTTTAGCTATTCATTCTGCTATTTGACTTCTTCATACATTTGCTTTGCAAACAAAAAGAATCATTAGTTTATAATTTAATTTTGCTAAAAATTCCACTTCCATATTTTAAAACTCTTGCTCATCTATTTACAGTTGTAGTTGAAGTTTTTAATTTTTCAGCTATTTCTCTTTGAGACAGTCATGCTTTTAAAAATTTGATAATTTGTAATCTTTCGTATATAGTTTCAATTTCTGCTGGGGTCAGAATGTCTTCTAAAAATTTTTTAAAGTCTTCTTTAGTTTTTAATTGCCAAAAAATATCAACAATATAATTTAATTTTTCAATTAAAGTTTTCATATGTTATTATTTTAATGTAGTAAAACAGTGATGTAGTTATAATAAAAAAATAAATTTTATTTTCAAGAGATTTTAAACAAAATTGTTATATTTACATTTTTCCTTGATAATTTCTTTATTTT
>CAYNHJ010000141.1:0-1710 GCA_964397125.1 uncultured Candidatus Peribacteria bacterium | reverse complement strand
TAACTTTTAAAAACTTCAAACAAATACCCCTCAGGCAAAAAGCTCTCAAAATATGATAAAAAATCAAATTCACTTATCTAAAATTTTTAAATATTTGGAAGTGAAAGTGAAATAGAATTTTCTAAATTAAAATTTTTATATTCTAAAATATATTTTTTATTTTCAACTTGAAATGTAGCTACAAATTTATCATGATGAAAAATTTCTATCATTTTTTACCTTTGTATAAGTTACTTTACAAGTATACACTTTTTCTTCTAAATTGTAAAGTAACTTATACTAAAACAAATAAACACTTTCAAAATAGGAGTCAGAGCTTATACTGAACTCAGAATACAGAAAGGGATTAAAAATTCTTATTTCAAAAAGTTATTTAATCAATAAATTAATTTTCTATTTTTTGGTTTTCGGTATTTTACTATAAATCAATATATTTTAGTAAAAAGTAAACTCCTTACTCCATAGTTTTTGTAGTTTGTTTTTTAATTTATAATATATTAAACCTATTACAAAACTCTTTTGAACTTAAAACTAAAATATCAGGAGAATAAAAACTTATATCATTTGAAAGTATAATATCACAATTTTCTTTCTTAGCTAAAATGTATTGAAGAGTATCTTCTAAATCTTTGTAATTATTATCTTCTAACATCAAGTTAGAAACTATTTCAACTTCTTTATTGGAAAATTCTACAATATTAACAATTTTATTTAATGTTGTGATACTATTTAATGCATTTTTTTTATCTTTTTTAGATAAAATATAATAAATTGTAGTAATCAAATCGCAACTTGTATAAATTTCAATTCTGTTTACAACAAGAAACTTAAGGATTTCAAAACTTTCTTTATGAGTTTTTCTATTTTTATCATTCACATCTATAAAAATATTTGCATCAACAAATACTTTCTTATACATCTATATTTGCTTTTATCTTTTGAATTGTTAAATTACTAAATAATCCTGTTCCACTACCTGCAAAACTATTTAAAGCCTCTAATTTTTCTTGAATCTCTTTTTTTTCTTTATTTTTTAAAAACTCTTCAACTTCCTTTGCATATTTATTTGAGATAAATATCCCTTTTAATTTATGAGATTTTTTATCTTCAATTTTTATATAATCATACTTATTTAAAATAGAAGTGTCTTTAACTAACTCTCTAATACCTATTCTTATTTCTGTTAACATTCTTTTTCCTTAATATGATTTTATGATATTATACTATATTTGATATCAAATTTTAAAAATTTGTTTATCTTTTTTATTCTCAAATTTATTTTTTCATATTTACTTGTAATATAACAAGTATCCTTATTTCGGTAAAAAAAGTAAAGTCCTAAATCTTGTTGTAATTTATTGATTAAAATATACCAAGATAGTATTCGCATTCTATATAAATATCTTTTACTGTTTTATAATCAACCATTTCTTTACAATCTTTTTTTACTTGTTGTTTTGCTAAATCTTCTTCATTTAGGCCGAGATCTCTTATAATAAAATTTACTTCAGGTATAAGGTTTCTGTGCTCCATTTGTTATTCCAACTATTAACCCAATATACAGTACAAGCCCAATGGTGTGCCATTAAATTAGTAATAATATTGATAAAATAAACACTAATTTTTTCATTTCTTCCTCCTTTTTTCCAATTATACTCTCTGAAATTCAAGATTAAACAAAAATTAATTTAACAATGTGTAAAAAAGTAA
>CAYNHJ010000140.1:0-1710 GCA_964397125.1 uncultured Candidatus Peribacteria bacterium | reverse complement strand
ATATGAAAATCGCCTTCATTCACGACCGAATAATTGAGCAATGATGAGCTGAAAAAGTATTAAAAGACTGGATAAAAGACTACATAAAAAAATACCCTAATGCTGAATTTAAGATTTTTACAGTTTTCTGGAAAAAAAATAACAGACAATCTGAAATACAATCACAGACAATCTGAAATACAATCACAGACAATAATAATTTTTCTCAGACTTTATCTGAAAACTTTCTCAGACTTTCCGAGTATAAAATCCCTGTTGAATATGTACTTCCTGTTAATGAAAATCATAAAATTCCTTTTTTTTCAATAGACTATCGCAACTTAATGCCTTTCTTTCCTATTTTATGAAAATTTTTATCCAAAAAAATAAAAAAATTTAACCCTGACATTATATTTATCTCCTCTTTTGCTATAGCTAAAAATATTAAAATACCACAATCTACCAAAGAAGTAACCTACTATCTACATTCTCCTATGCAATATATATGGGAAATGTATGATGAATATTTAAATAAATTTTGATTTTTTAAAAAACAAATATATAAAATTGTTGCCAAATATCTTCAACACCGGTGTTGAAAATATAATACCTACATTAAAAACTTATATTTAAAAAATTCAACACCGGTGTTAAATATATATTACAATTCTTTCTATACAAAAAAATGTTTTAAAAAATATTTTTGACGAAACTTTTGAAAAGTTAAATATCCTAAAATAGATGATGTTTTTATAAAACATCCTATACCATATAAAATTTTAGACTATTTTGTTTTTGTCTGAAGAGTTGTAAAATTTGCAAAAGAATTAGATAAAATTATTGAATTATTCAATAAAACAGGTGACAATCTTCTAATTATTTGAGATTGACCTGATAAAGTGCAACTTCAAAAAAAGGCAAAAAGTAACATTATCTTTCTATGAAAAATAGAAAATAAAAAAACTTTAGCCAAAATTGTTTCTCAATCTAGATGATTAATAAATCTTACAAAAGAAAGTTTTGGTCTTGCAACTGCTGAAGCTTTAGCAATGTGAGTACCTGTTTTTGCTTATTGAGAAGGTGGAAGTTATGAACTTTTGACTCATCAATCACAGACAATTTGAAATAGTATCACAGACAATAACAGATCAACTTCTGGCAACTTTCCGGACAAATCTTCTGATAAATCCTTGTTATTATCCCCTTACGGTGTTTTAATCTTCAACAAATCTCCAGAAACAATTTTAAAATGATTTGAAATTTTCAAAAACACTAATTTTGATAGAAAAACTATAAAAGAAAATTTTGTAAACTTTTTAAATAATACTTTCGAATAATGAAATTAGTAGCTCAAGGACGGAGATGAGAAATTCGGCTTGATGAAGAAAACCAAATAGCCATCAAAAAAGCAAAAGATAGAAGTAAAATTCCTGCTATAAATAAAGAAAGACAAATTTTATTAAAATTAAAAGAAAACAATATCAATTTTGTACCTCAAATTATTGATCGATGAGAATGACGATTTTCTTACAGGCGAATTCCTTGAATAACTATGTATGAAATATTAAAAATCAAAGACAATCTAAACAAAAATCACAAACAATTTAATGAAGAATTTATAAAAAAACTAAAAAAACACTTATTTACAGATCTTTTAGAAAAAGCTTATATCCTTGATAAATTATGAATAGTTCATTGAGAACTTATAAGACCTTATAAAAATATAATACT
>CAYNHJ010000139.1:0-1729 GCA_964397125.1 uncultured Candidatus Peribacteria bacterium | reverse complement strand
ATAAAAATAGTTAGAAAAATTGTATTTTTTAGTAATTTATCAATAAAATTATTATTTGAATTCATTTTTATTAATTATTAAATAAATCTTGTATTTTATTCAATGCTTTTCATCTTAATTTGTCTGCTTCTCATTTTAATTCCTGAGCTTTATTCTTAATATCATCTAAATGGAAATCAATATTCAGGTCTGAAATATTAAAATTTTTAATTTTATCTCAAATTACATTTTTAAAAATAGTTCAATTTTCTTTAAAAAAGTTTTTCATTGATTCTGGAATATCTCAAATATTATCAAAGAAATTTGTATTTATATTAAAATCAAGATTTTTAACTATATCCATATTTTCTCATAATAAACTTAATGATTTTTTAACTCAATCAAATTGTTTTAAATCTAGAGCATCTTGTAAATCATAAAGAGAATATCTAAGTAAATTTTCTTTATTTTTTTTATCTGCTGAAGCAATTAATACTTTTTTTATTTCATTTTTAGTTTCAAATAATTCCTTATCTTCTGGTCATACAAAATTTAATTTTTGGTATTGTTCAAGAAGTGAATTATATATTTTTTCTTTATCAATAGAAGGTAGTTTTTTTATTTTTTCACTTAATAATGCAATATTATCAGCACTACTTCAAATAGATTTTTCAATAATATTTCTTATGTTTTTTTTAGAAAAAGTTTTACTAATTTCTTTTTTTAACTCATCTAAATGGATTTTATCTAAATTTTCATTAATTTTAATCCAAGCATTGTCTCTAATTTCATTAAGAAATTTTTGTATTTCAATAAATGAAAATATAGAAAAATCAAATGCTGTTCATTCTTTTATTAATTCTTTTTTATTTCACTTCATTAATAATACTTCATGATTTTCAACATAAATATATTTTTTTGATAAGTCAATATCAAAAGTTGTTCATCTAACTGTAGCAGTTGTATCTTCAAAATTCATAGAAAAATGTGATTTTTCTCAAAGATAACTAACAATATTTGAATGAAATTTTCAATTTCATAAATTAAGTATAATTTTTATTTCTGATAAATCATTACTTATAAATAATTCTTCAACTGTTGATTTTGAATTATCTCATAGCCTTGTCAAACTTCAATCTCACCACTTAATTACTGCAATTGAATCATTTTTAGTTTCAATCACATCTCATTTAGACAAAACTTTGCTATCATCAGTTTCAATTTTTTCTTTATTTAAAAAAACATCTCACTTAACTACTTCTAAGTATGTATTTGTGTCAATTGAATTTAATTCTGATGAGAAATAAGCTCAAATTCATAAGATAATTACAATACTAGATAATATTCAAACAAGAAACTTGTTTTTTAGTTTTTCTTTTATAAAATTTTTCATATAATAAAATTAATAATTAATAATTTAATAATAATATAAATTTAAAAAATAATCAAAAAAAATGAACAAAAAACAATATATATTCCTATTTTTATTAATAGTATTGTTTTATTTGAGTTATAATATAATAAAATCAGAATATCATAGATACAGAATGTCTATTTATCTTGAGAATGAAAATAAAATAATTAATAAATTAGAAAAGAAAATTTCTAAATGAATGGAACAAATAGAATATATTTCAACAACAGCATATCAAGTAAAAATTATTAAATCAGAAGATCAAAAAAAATTTAAATGAGAAACTGTAGAGTATTTTATGAATGAAAAAACTTTTAATAAATACAAAACTGTAAA
>CAYNHJ010000138.1:0-1732 GCA_964397125.1 uncultured Candidatus Peribacteria bacterium | reverse complement strand
TGTTATTTTTAAAGTTTTGTAATTTTTGTAATAGATTTGTTGTTTCTGTATATAAATTTTCAATACTTTCTGTTTTAATTTCAAATGGCAAGTTGAATCTTATGTTATCTGAAATTATATATTTGAAACTGTATAGATATTCTCAAAATAATCCGTTTAATATAGGTAAGAGATTAGTGTTTAAATTTGTGATATAAAAATAGTATATGTTTGGAAAAATTTCTACTTTTTGGTAGTTAAGTTTATAGTTTTTGATTAATTTTAGTTTATTTTCGTTTATAAATTCTAAGTTTTGTATTTTATGTAGAATTAGGCCTTCAAAAAGATTGTTATTGTTTTTTGTCTTAATTCAGTTAATTTTGATTAAATTGTCTTTTTTTATAAAAAATATATTTTTATATTTTCAAATTCGGTCTTGTCGTGATTTTAAATCATTTGTTTGTAGTGGTTCTTTTCTTTTCTGTCGTTTTCCTTTAATCCATATGTTTTCAAATGGTCAAAATTCAAATTCAGATAAGTTTTTATCTTTTATTCGAAAAAAGTTTTGTATTTTTTCAAAATATAACATTTTAAAATCTTGCAAAAAATTAAAAAAGTCTTAAAATTTAAATCAGTATATTTTATTTTTTTAAAAGTTCAAGGGGATGGGATTGTTAGATTTTATTAAATGACAAAAGATTGATGTTATTAGATGGGAAAATCCTGAGCCATTTTTGCTTGTAAAGAAATTTAATAGACCTTTAGATGAAATTAAAGATGATGCTACTTTGATAGTTGAACCTTGATATGCTGCTATTTTTGTTCATAATGGTGTTGTTGAAGCTATAGAACAAGAGCCTGGAAAATGGTCTTTAAAAACAGAAAATAAACCTTTTATTACTTCTTTAAAGAATATTTTAAGAGGATTTGAATCTCCAGATAAAGCCGCTGTTTTTTTTGTTAAAACTACAGAAATATTAAATCAAAAATGGTGAACTAAAAATCCTGTTAAATATGTAGACCCTCAATATAGTTTTCCTGTAAAATTGAGAGCTTTTGGTAATTTTTCTTTTAAAGTAGTTGATATTCCTAAATTTTGGCAAAATTATGTTTGAACTAGATCTGAAGTAACTGTTGATGAAATTAGACAGATTATCGTAGATAGACTTTTACAATATATAACTGATGTATTTGCAGAAGCAAAGCTTTCTTACAATGAAATTGATGCTAATAGAGTTGAGCTAGCAAATAAAATAAAAGAAAAATTAAATGAAGTGTTATGAGATTTAGGTTTGCAAATAACTGATTTTAGAATAGAAGATATTAATTTTACTGAAGATACAGAAGAGTTGATAAGAAAAGTTGCAGAACAGGCAGCGAATGTAAAAGCTATGAATCAGTTGAAAGATATTGATTCAAGAGCAATGCAAAATTATGTTACCACAAAACAATTGGATGTTATGGAAAAAGCAGCTCAAAATGAATGAACTATCTGATGAGCTATGTGAATGGTTATTGGAACAAATTTAGGTGTAAATATGGCTTGACAAATGATGTCTAATGCAAATTTTAAAACAGATGATGTAGAAACTAAATTAGCCAAACTGAAAGAGTTGTTAGATAAAGGTTTGATTTCTAAAGAAGATTATGAAAAGAAAAAACAGGAAATATTGAATCAAATTTAAAATTTAATCATAATATTATAAAAGATGCTTTCTTTTCAAGAAAGATTAGAAAAAATTAGAAAATTTAA
>CAYNHJ010000137.1:0-1736 GCA_964397125.1 uncultured Candidatus Peribacteria bacterium | reverse complement strand
TAATTTGACAGATTCAAGAACTTTCCATTCAATGTGGAAATTAAATTTAAATTATCATATATCAATATATATTGATACATTTCACAATTTCAAGAGTTTTTAATGAATAACTTAACACTCTTAGAAAAGCTCCAAATCTAACATAATCCCAAAACAAATTTTCTATTTTAGAAAAAAAATATTTTAGTCAAATTTCATTTTACTTGCAAAAATTCTTCATAGAGATTTTTATCATATCATTCTAAAAATTCATCAAAACTCAAAGGAAAAACTTGTAAAATATCATACCTTCCAGTTAAATCTTTTACAATACTTTCAACAATTTTTATACTCCCCAAAGAAGAGCAAATAATTTTTTTATTATAAACATCAATTAAACCTTTAACAGCATTTCAAATATTTTTAAAACTTTTTACTTCATCAAGAAAAATCCGCTCATATTGTAAAATATCTATCTTTTCGTAAATCCTAAAATAATCAATAAAATCTTTTGTAGTTTTAATATCAGGCAAATCATAAACATCTAAAGACAGATATAGATAATTTTTATTTTGCAAAAACTGTTTAGCCAAAGTAGTTTTTCAAACCTGCCTCGGTCAAATAATATAAACTAAATTGTAAAGTCTAAAACTATTTTCTAATTTTCTTATATATTTTGTTCTAGGAAAAATTATCACAATTTAAAAAAATTACTAGTAAATTTTTTAAATTAGTTTAGTATAACTAGTAAATTTTTATTTTCAAAAAAATCAAAATTAATGGACATTTTGTATCGCTATCATAAGATATAATACAAAAGAAAAAATAAAGGTAAAGTTAAGATTATAAAAAATCAAAAAAATTAAAACAACTTTTCAAAAATTTTTTTTACTAAATATAAAGGTACTACCTCAAATCATCTATTAGACTTATAATAACTTTCCAAAGTTAGTTTATAAGCAAATTTTGGACTATATTTTTGAATAAAACTATCTAAAGATTTACTTCTTCTATATTTTTTTGAAGATTTTACCTCTAATGGTACAACTCAATATTTAGTTTCTAACAAAAATTCTATTTCAGCATTACCTTCTTGCCAACTTATTAAATTATCGTTTAAAGCAGATTTTAACTCGCACGCCACAAAATTTTCTACAATAAATCATTTATAAAAATTTATACTATCAAGTAATATATCTCTTGGGTGTATATTTAAAGCAGCATTTAATAGTCCAACATCAAAAAAATATAGTTTAAAATAATTACTTTTAACATAAGCTTTTAATGGATGTTTTCATCAATTAACTATATAACTTTTTATTATTAAATTGGATTTTTCTAAAAACGTTAAAGGTCATATCAAATCATTAAATCATTTTTTCTTTGGAATAACTCAAGAAAATTTAAATTTTTTAACAGATTCATCTTGAGCTTGTCAAAGTTGAGAAACCACAGATTCAAAAACATACAAAACATGTAAAGCATTTATAAATCAACTATATTTTGAAAAATCTCACTTATATGAATCAAGTAAATCCTTTTGTTTTTTTCTAATTAAAACAATATCTTCTCCATTAACATAACTTTGAATAATTTCAGGCATTCATCAAATAAACAAATAAAGTCTAAATCTTTCTATTAATTTTTCATGTATAAAATCATCTATTTTTTCTCAAACTTTAATATCTTTATAAAACTCATAAAGTTTCGAATCTACTGCTTCTAAAAACTCTTCAAAATCTAAAGGATATAAAGTT
>CAYNHJ010000136.1:0-1739 GCA_964397125.1 uncultured Candidatus Peribacteria bacterium | reverse complement strand
TTAATTTGTAAAGTATATACAATATTATTACAGTTCAGGGCTAACATGACATAAAGTTGCTAGTTTAAGAAAAACAATAGTCTAATATTATAGACAACTTACCATAATCTAAATTACTTTATTATAAATATTCACAAAAAATGCAGATTTTAAATAGAAAAGCTTCTAAATATAGAAATTATGAAGAATACTTATTTGATTTAGAAGTTAAAAAAATAATTTTTCCTTATTTAGAAAAACTTGAAGATAAGTTTAAATATTTTTTGTTTCAAGAAATCTGAAATAATTTTAACAATTTAGATATATTTAATGAAAAATTTCAACAATCTAGAAAAAAATATAACAAAGACATTATAGAAAAATTAAGCAAAAAGTATCAAAATATAAATTGAGAAACTTTTTTTTTAAATTTAACTTTTTGAGAAGCAGTTAGGTTTTTTAGAGATTTGAAAAGAATATATAAAGAAAAAATAATTTGACTATTTTGATTCAGAAAAGTTCATATATTTGAAAATTGGATTTTTTCCATAAGATTCTTAAGAAATTTAGTTTGTCACTGAGAAAATGTATTTAACAGAATTTTTGAACAAGAAATTAAATGAAAAGTGATTAGCAAAACCTTAAATATAAATAGGAATAATAATTTTGAAAGTTATTTAACTATTTTAGAAATATTCAATTTAGTAACTTGATGAAAACAATTAATTTATAAGGAAATTTTAAATAAAAAAAACTCACCGGTATTAGGCCATATCTTCACAAGGAAGATAGAGGGCTGGTGAGTCTTGATAAGGCAAATATACTCACATTTTATAAGAAATCAAGTCAAAGTTGATTCAAATATAAGTCAAACTAATAATCAATTAATTTTCCAAGAAAATGAAATAAATAAACTAAAAGAAATTATAGAACAAGAAAAACAACAATGAAAAACTATTGTTTGGACAAATGGTTGTTTTGATTTAATACACCCATGACATTTGGAAACATTTAAAAAAGCTAAAGAGATTAAAGAGATTTCAAAAGATCTAACCAAATGATTATCAGAAGATAAAAATATAGTTATAGTATGATTAAACTGAGATAAAAATCCTTATTGGAAAACAAAACCTTGAAGACCAATAAATAATGAAGATTTTAGAAGTAAAATATTAGCTAACTTGAAAAATATTGATTATGTTTATATTTTTAATGATGAAAATCCTTCAAAAGTTGTTGATATTTTAAAACCAGATTTTGTTTTAAAAGGATGAGACTACTATTTATGAAAGTGAATAGTGAATAGTGAAAAATGAAAAATAGAAAACAAAAAATTAAAATATCTAATCGATAATATAGAAAAATTTGTATTTAAGAAAAATTGAATAATTGACATAACTTGAATTTATAGGTACATTTTAGAAAATAATTTAGAAAGTATTGCATCAAAAATTAAAGGCTATATGCCAGAATGACTTATAAATGTAAAAAACTGATGAAAAGTAGTGCTAGTTCCAGTTGTATGAGATTATAGCACTACAAAAATTGTAGAAAGTATAAGACCAAAAGAATTTTTTGATTTAGTTATGTTTTGGAAAAAATATAAAAATAAGTTTTTAGATTTAAAAGATTTTATTAATTGGTATTACAAAAAGGTAAATATTCATTATTTTAAAAAAAGAGACGGAAGAAAATTTAAACAATTTCAAATATACTTATTTGATTTATGAACAAATATTTGATGAGAAACTAACAAAAAA
>CAYNHJ010000135.1:0-1744 GCA_964397125.1 uncultured Candidatus Peribacteria bacterium | reverse complement strand
CAATTTCAACAGAAAATCTACTAATTTATTATTCCGATTACTCTATTGAAATTAGTAGTTTAATTTTTAATATTCTAAATAAATTTTATACTAAATACTTACCAACTATGAAGAAAATCCCCATTTGAATACAAGACTTCAAAGAATTGATAACAAAAGGATTTTTATATATAGACAAAACAAAAGAAATTATAAACTTAATAAACTTAAACAAATACTACTTCTTACCTCGTCCAAGAAGATTTTGAAAATCTCTACTTTGTTCAACAATGAAATATTTATTTTTAGGTGAAAAAGAACTTTTCAAATGATTATTTGCAGAAAATAACTGGAATTGGGAAGATTGGTATCCAGTAATATATATCGATTTTGCTAGTTGGGGAACAAAAGATACTCTAGAAAAATTCATCAGAAAAGAAGGATATATTTTTTTTAAATGAAAAAAATGAATAGAAAGTCAAAAAATATGAAATTTTATAAAAGATACTTATAAAATTAAATTTATAATAGAACGATTATATCAAAAATTCAAAAAACAAGTAATTATTTTAATTGATGAATATGACAGGCCTATTTTAAACATTTTACAAAATCCACAAAAAGCAGAAAAATTGAGATTACAATTCAGAGATTTTTATTCAGGAATAAAATCAATAGATTATCAAATAAGACTTTTTTTCTTAACGTGAATAACAAAAATCTTAAAAATGAGTATTTTTTCTGTATTAAACAATTTACAAGACTTATTTTACTCTCCTTTAGCATATAAAATAGTATGATATACTGAAAAAGATTTAAAAAAATATTTTTCTAAAAAAATAAAAGAAATATCAAAATTTTTCTGAATAAAAGAAGAAATTTTATATAAAGATATGAAAAAATTTTACAATTGATACAATTTTGGCAATCCAAATGATAAAATTTACAACCCATGGGATATAAATAATTTTATACTTCAAAAACAATTTTGAATGTATTGGTCATCAACATGATTACCTTCTGCTATTGAAGAATATATTTCAAAAAAAACTGTTGATGTTAACACTTTAGTTGAAGATGTATATAGCTGAAATTTAATAGTAAATGAAACAGATTTAAATTTAGAAAATTTAAATACAATATCTGAAAAAGTATTACTTCTAACTAGCTGATATTTAACTATAAAAGAAAAAATTACCGATGAAATAGTATGTACTTTTCCAAATCTTCAAGTAGAAAAGGTTGTAACAAACTATCTACTTAAACTAACAATAGATAATCAAAAATTTTATAATTTACAATCTATTTCTAAAATACTAATTGATTGACTTAAAAATTTAAACTTAACTCTAATAAAAAAAGCAATAAAATGAATTTTACATCAAGTAAAAAATGTATCTTACGAACGATGGAGAAGAAATCCAGAATGATGGCTAAAAACACTAATATTATTAACAATAAATCTAAAAATAGATTTTGCTATATGAGAAAAACATACTGTAAAAGATAGAAATGATATTTTCTTAACTATTAACAACAAACAATATATAATAGAAGTTAAAGTAAACACCTCAGAAAAAGTCTTATTAAATTCAATGAAACAATATAAAAAAACAGACAATATTGTAATTTGAATCTTGTGGAATAGTAAAAGAAATAAAATTATTATCAAAAAACTTTAAAAACTACATTAAATGAAGTATCTCGACTATATTTTTTAATTTCTGATAATCTATCAACTCAAATCAATCAGGCATTTCTTTTA
>CAYNHJ010000134.1:0-1756 GCA_964397125.1 uncultured Candidatus Peribacteria bacterium | reverse complement strand
ACTTCCAAAATCCACATGAATATTATCTGCTGTTAGGTACTTTTTATCCAATGCATCTTTAGATAAAAATCCTTTTTTATTAAACAAGTTAATGTGTGGCGCAAAAATTAAATTATAATCTTTATTCTTATAAAAAAAATCAAGAACTTTTTCTCCATCTTTAATAAACGAAGTGAATTCGGTTTTAAAATGCGGATTATAAATAACAACCTTATTTGTATTATTAAAAAATTGCTTTTTTTCTTTCTTTATGGCATCAAATTTTTGATAACCACATATTTTTATACTTACATCTATAAAATTAGCATCTTTTTTATACAATTCATAATCCTTTTTCCCTGCTACAGTTATTAAATCAAAATTTGAAAATTTTTTATCAAATTGGTAAAATCCAACGCCAGGTCCATGTCCTAATTGAATAAATTTAGGTTTTTCTCCTTTTCGTTTTTTTAATAAATATTTATGCTGTGGCACATTAAAAATAAGAGCATCTTGACTTAACAATTCTTTTTCATATTTACGTAGTATAAAAATAGGATTTGCTTTTTTTCGACCTCTTATTTTATTCAATATTTTTCGATATAAAAAAGTTGGAGCTTTTTTAATTACATTAGAATTTACATTCAATGCTTTTAATTTTTGCTCTAAGAATTGTTGGTCTTCATCAAAAGTTAAAATTTGTAACTTATATTCTTTTTTATGATATAAGGCTGCAAAAACTGTGATAAAATGAAATATATGATGTATGTCGTCTAAAAAAATAAATGTTATTTTCTTCTTCATTAGTATCCTTATTTATTATCAAGTAGTATCCGTTTATCTAACCAAGCCAAAACATAATCTAGATTTTTTTTTGGAGCTCTATCTAAACTTTGAACACATAAAAAAAGTTTGTCTTTTTTATTACTTGCTCTTTTTATTTTAAATTTATACCAAGTCAAGGTGTGCTTTAGTGATCTTAAAAAAAGCAATTGAAATTTTTGAACAACAATACCATTTATATTTTTTACCTCAATATGATTAGCCAAAGATTGAATTAAAAACTGCTTATGATTTCTAAATCTAAACTTTGCATTAAATTGCTCAATCTCTTTATTTTTATTGAAAAATTTAGCTAAAGTTGATTTTCTAATTGGTGTTGGCGTATGGTTTATTTTTAAATACTTTTTTTCAAATCCTAAAATACGAGCCGCATTTTGTTGTCCTCTTTTGTATCCGTATTGTGTATCTTTAGTTTGTTTGCCTTGTAATTTTAACAACTTGTTATACAAAATTTTATGCCAAATTCTATTATCAAACTTTGTCCATTTTGCTCTTATTACAGGTAATCCGTTTCTAAAAAAATCGGTCTTTTTGGTTGGGTTTAATAAGAGGAAATCATCATTAAAATAGATAAAATGCTCTGATAAATTAGGAATATTATACAATACGGTTTCAATAGACATACTATTAAAAACTGGAAGAAATTCTTCTAAGCCTACAAATATAATTTTGTGATCTACAATGATGATATTTGGCTGTTCATCGGTTTTATTGATTAGGTATTCTTTTAAAAATGAAGGTGTTTGATTATCTGTAACAATATAAATGTTTTTAATATATGGTGCATATTTTATTATTGATTTTACTGCATATTCTATTTCATTAACTTGTTGAAATCTTGTTTTAAAACTATTATCATTCCATGAATCTTTATCTTGTAAGAAGGATTTCATTTTATTAATATGCTTTTTATCATTACCATCTACCCAAGTAA
>CAYNHJ010000133.1:0-1756 GCA_964397125.1 uncultured Candidatus Peribacteria bacterium | reverse complement strand
AATGCATTAAATGAAAAAAACATTAAAAATATGATAGTAAAAATCTTTTTCATAAAAATATAAAAATTACAAACTAAATAATCTTATCTTATCAAAATAAATTTAATATTTTACTTCCCAAAATCAATAGCTAAATTTGACTTTTCAAAATTTTAAATTATAATAATAAATATTTATTTTCAGCAACAAAAATTTACAACCTAACAATTCCCTAATGACAAAATTAGAAAAAAACAATATTAATGAAACAAGTAATATTCAAACTGTTTTAGACAAAATAAATAACATATTAAAAAATACTCCTTGACTGAGGGATATATTTGAATATGTCTATTGATATGAAAAATTAAACAATGGAGGTATTTATAACACTACTATTTTCCAACAATTTTTATGAATTAGCAAAAATGAAATTTCTAATTTCTCAAAAGAAGAATTATTGCAACTATGACAGAAAAAAATTCAAAAATTACTTAAAGAATTTTATAAAATAAAAAATTTATTAGCTATACCTTATAAAATAAAATCTAAAGAAGATTTTATTAAGACTGTTGTTAATAATGCTTTAGATTTTTATATTACTATGTTACAAATTTTACATTACGGTTTATTATTTGAAATTGAAAAAACTAATTTATTTTGAGAATTCCCTCAAACTAAAAGAATACACTATTTAAAAGAAATTGAAAATTTAGAAAGAAAATTATTTGGTCCTAAAGTAAGCGAAAATATAGATGAACTTAAATTAACCTACAATTATATTAACAATTTACTAAACCAAAACCATCCTGAATTAACAAATGAAGAAAGAAAAATTATTAAAGAACTTCTAAAATTTATATCTTCAAAAATAAATTTTATCAAATCTTCAAAACAAAATAAAAATAATACTAAACAAAACAGCTACATTAACAAACTAAATAAAAAAATTTCTTCTGAGGAATTAAAAGAAATATTTAAATTAATATTTGAGATTTATTGAATAAATAAACTTATCATTTTAGATGACAATGTTAGTAATATTTACGATTCAGAAGAAAAATTGATACTTCCTAAAAAACAAAAATATTCAATAAGTAAACTACTAGAACTAATAGCCCATGAAATAGAAACACACTATATCACAAAATTAAATCACAAAAAATTAATAAATTATCCTATAAGTGATAGCAACTACCTAACAAAAGAAGAAGGTCTAGCTGTTATATTACAGTATTATAGTATACATGATGAAATAAAAAATTTATCCATTAACTTTCCTTTAATATTAGCTGCTGAATTTTTTACTTATGAAAAACTTAAATTATTTCTATCAGCATACAAAAAATTAACTTGACGAAATATAAATATAGAAAAAAGAATTCGAAGAATAAAAAGAAATTACCCTTTTGACTTACCATGATGTCAACATAAAGATACAACATATACAAGATGACTTAACCAAATAATAAACTGGATTGAATCATGATATGACCGAAGATTACTTTTTGCATGAAAATTTAATTTTGAAACTCTTAAAAAACTATATGAAATAGAAAACATAAATAAAACATTGGAAAACCTTATATATCCATTATTAATTTGAGAAATACTAAAATTAAAATTAGAAGGGAAAAAATTAACTAAAGATTTTATATTAAATTATTTTATCAATAAATATCCTTTTGTGAAAGAAAATTTTATAAAAATGAAAATAGAGCAAATTAGTTTTTCACAAAAGAAAAAAATAGTTGAAATTTTAAGAAAAATTAAGTAA
>CAYNHJ010000132.1:0-1774 GCA_964397125.1 uncultured Candidatus Peribacteria bacterium | reverse complement strand
TTTTTTATATAAATATTGAGGATTCAAATTTAATCTTACCTCCTTTTGATTCCAAATATTTTCTAAATTTTCTATTTTTATTGTTGTATCAATATTTTTTAATTTTTCATCTCCTAATATTTCTTTTATTTTTTCAAAACTTTCAATTAAGAAAGGAGAGGAAAGAATGCTTGTTTGTCTTATGAAATATAATAATGTTTTTAAAATAAAAATTCAGCCTTCTTTGTTTTCTTTTAATTTTTCCCAAGGTTTTTCTTGATCAATAAGTTTGTTAGCAAATTGAACTAATTCATACCAATGATTTAGATAATCCTGAAAATCAAATTTTTGAATATATTTTAAAATGATATTTTTGTCAAATCAGTTTGTTATTAAATTTTTTAATTTATTTTCTTTTGAAAAGTCAAAATTTTCATATTGCATTTTTAAAAATTCTTTTATTTTTTCTATTTCTTCTTCGCTAATAATTTCAATTTTATTTTTGTTAGCAAGTTTTGTAACTCTTGAAACTAAATTTCACCATCATCATAAAAGATTGCTATTGTATAGATCTTCTAATCTTTCAAAACTAAAATCTCAATCGTTTCCAAATTTTAGATCTTTAAATAGATAATATCTTACAGCATCTATTCAATATTTATCAGTCAAATCAGTTGGTGGTATTGCATTTCATAATGATTTAGAAATTTTTTCTCAATTTATTGTAAAAAATCAGTGAGCTGCTATAAGATCAGGTGCTTTTTCATCAGCAGCCCATAACATTGCTGGCCAATATATTGCATGAAATTTGATTATATCTTTTCCTATTATATGAATTATTTTTCAATTTACTCGGAAAGTCTGATAAAGGTTAGAAGTTTTTCTCAGACTTTCCTCGTATCCTAAAGCTGATAGATAATTTGTTAGAGCATCGTACCATACATAGAAAACATGATTATGGTCATCAGGAAAAGGTATTCACCATTTTTTACCTTCTCTAGAGATAGAAAAGTCTTCTAGCCCTTCTTTTAAAAAGTTATTTATTAGTTCTTTTTTTCTAAATTCTGGAAAAATATGGTTTTCATTTAGATATTTTTCTATTTCTTTTTCAAAAGCTTTTAATTTAAAAAAATAATTTTCTTCTTCTATTTCTTCAACAGGGTATTTATGTATAGGGCAGAGTAGTTTTCAAGTTTTTTCATCTTTTATTAAATCATTTTCTTTATAAAAAGCTTCACATTTCCAGCAGTATAAACCTTTATATTTTCATTTGTATATGTATCAATTCTGCTTAGCTTTTAAATAAAATTTTTCTACTGCTTTTTTATGTCTCTGCTCTGTAGTTCTTATAAAATCATTAAAAGATATTTTTAAACTTTCCCAAGTTTTTTTCCAAATTTCTGCCATATAGTCTGTATAAAGTTTTACTAATTCTAGAGGTATTTCATCGGTTTCTCAATTAATGTATTTTTTTAGTAGCTCTTCATATCATTTTTCTTTTATAAAATGCTTAAGATTTTTATCTTCTTTTAATTTTGTTTTGGCAGCTTCTACTGTTTTTTGACTATTTTCATCTGTTCAAGTTACAAAATATGTATTGAATCATAGCAGTCTATAAAATCTTGCAAGAATATCTGCTGTAAAAGTTGAGTAAGTGTGTCCTATATGAGGTTTGTCGTTTATGTAGTATATTGGAGTAGTGATATAAATGTTTTCTGACATTTTTGTTAGTTAGGATATAAATTTTTTAAAAGACTAAAGAAATTGCTACTGATTTCAATGGGAAGTAAATAAA
>CAYNHJ010000131.1:0-1782 GCA_964397125.1 uncultured Candidatus Peribacteria bacterium | reverse complement strand
TTTGAAGTTAATTTCATAGCTTCAGGGATTATATTTCAAGAACCATCTTTCAAATCTTCAATATGCAAATATCTATAAAAAATAGTTCAAGTTCAAGTACTATAAGTATAATGATTATCTGAGTCTAGATATAATTTATAATCATCATATTTTCCATCTATAAAATCTTCTTTTGAATTATTCGTAAAATTTTGATTTCAATCATTTTTAATAATAAAAGGATAATTTGCTTCAGTATAATCATTTTCTACTTTATAATATGTTCCAGTACTAAAAACATTTGAATAATTATTAGAAAAATTTGGAATATAATTCCATTTTCTGAAATTTGCATAATTATTATCCCTGATATTTCTTACAATTTCAATTTGTTCCCTTGCAAGATTTGAGGCAATAATATAATTTTTATTCATTGTATTAGCATTCATACTACCATTAATAACCATAAAAATAGAAGCCATTCCCATTGCAAAAATAAATATTGCAATCATCACTTCTATAATTGAGAATCAAGATGTGTTACATTTTTTTTTCATTATTCAATTTTATAAATGTAGCCTCTTCCCCTTAGACTTAAGGGGAAGAATTCAAGTTAGGGATATTTTTTTTTAATAATCACTTATATGTGTTTTTAGATAATATTTAAGAGTTTTAGATAATGGTCCTAAAGTAGCTCATTTATAAGAAAAATCAATATTTATAATATTATCACTTCAAGAATCTGTTAATATTGTTTTTGATCAAGAACTTAAATCAAATATATTTTCTTTCCCATTTATTGCTGAAAATAAAAATAAAACTTTAGCTTGTCATTCTATTTGTCATAATTCAATATCTTTTCAAATATTAATTTCTTCTTTTAATAAATTATTTCAAAGTGTGATTTCAGCTCAAGTTCAATAATTAAATGGATAATTAAATACTTTTAATTCATTTTTTCATTTTTCAAAATATACTCAAACACTTAAATTTCAACTACTACTATTTGCTCAATAAATTGCATTGTTCCTAGCTATGTATAAAACCTTTTCTATATTTTTTGCTGCAATTTTTACCTGAGCTTTTTTCTTGTAATAATTATATGGAGCATAAACCATCATCATCATTATTCATACAATTGTTACTACAATCATAAGTTCAATTAATGTAAATCACTTTTTATTCATAATTTATATTTTATTATCCAATACTTTGTGTTACTTGTAATATAGCTCAAAATATGGCAAAAGCAAACCAAAGTACAAATATTGCTGCAAATAAGATAGCTATTGGTTCTATCCATTTAGTAAGATTAGTCAGAGAATATTCAACCTCTTTTATATATTGATCACTAATTTTTTCATTTATTTCCTTCATATTTGCAGTTTTTTCTCATACTGCCAACATTTGCAAGTATGAATTTGGAAAATAAAATTTTTCTTCATCTACTTCTCTCATAGAATCCACAATTTTATGTCATCATTTTACTTTTGATATTATTTCTTCAAATAGTTTTTCATAAACAAATGAACCTGATGCTTTTCAGATTAGCTTTAAAGTCTTTAATATTGGGACTCAAGCTCAAATCAAATTTCACATTGTGAAACTAATATTTGAGATAATATAGTTTCTATAAACAGGTCAGATAAGAGGCATAGAAAGTAAAATAGTATCTCTTTTAATTTTCCCTGATTCAGTTGTTGAGTATATACTTATAAATACAAAAATAGAAAATATACTAAAAAGTATAATTAACAAATTGTTTTTTACAAAGCTACTTGTAGCAATTAAAGCTTGAGTTGC
>CAYNHJ010000130.1:0-1832 GCA_964397125.1 uncultured Candidatus Peribacteria bacterium | reverse complement strand
TTAGTGATATTTAGTTCATTGGTGCTATAATGTTCCTTGAATAAATAGTTAGATGGCACATATGCACTATTTTATTTAACTTATGCTTTTTTAACAAAAATTACGATAAAATCTCATTTAACTTATAAAAAATTGGAAAAACAATGCTAAAAAGATACTCGGTTGAGAATTTTTCGTCAATACAAACTAAAAATAGCTTAGATTTTACAGCAGGTAGAACTGAAGAAAACATAGGACATGTAATAAACTTTGAGAAAGTAAAAATTTTAAAAAGTGCTGTAATTTATGGAGCAAATGCTTCAGGAAAGTCTAATTTAATCAAATCAATGGATTATGCAAAAAAAATAATTTTAAGAAGTTTGAAAGAGGTAGATACATATAAAAAATACTTTAGACTTGACAAGGAAAGTTTAAAAAAACCAACTCAATTTGAATTTCAAATTGAAATTGACAATAGGTTTTTTTCATATGGATTTTATTCATTATTACAAAGTAAAAAAATTACTGAAGAATGGCTTTTTGAAATTGGAAAAAATAAATCTGAAAAAATTTTTGAACGAAAAGAAGGTACTATTACATTAGGTAATATTTTCAGAAAAAATAAAAAACTTCACAATAGATTTAATGTATACATAGATGATATGAAAAATCAAACTAATCAACTATTCTTATCAGAAATTGCTAGTAAAGATTTAGATACTACGGAAATTCCTGAAGTAGCACTTATTAATAATGTTTATGAATGGTTTAACAAAAGGCTAGTTATTTTATATCCCGACTCTAAATATGGAGGAATCTCATCAATTGGTAAGAATAATAGTTTATCAAAAATATTTAAAAGGCATTTAAAAGAATTTGATACAGGTGTTATGGATATTTCTTCAATTGAAGATGAGTTTGAAAATTGTAAAGAACTAACAAGTAATATAAAGAAAGAAATAGAAAAAGATTTGCAACAAGAGAATGTAAAAATATCACTTCAAGGTCCAGAGGGGATGCTTCTTACCATATATAAAGATGACGAAGATAATATTAAAGTGCAAAAACTAGGGCTTGTTCATGGATTAGATATGAAAGAAGTTTTTGAATTAAAAGATGAATCTGATGGGACTAGACGTTTATTTGATTTAATCCCTTTAATAAAAAAATTTGATGATGATTATACAATCATAATAGATGAATTTGATAGAAGCTTACACCCAAAACTAACAAAAAAATTCTTTGATTTATTTTATAGTATTGAAAATTCAAAAGCACAACTAATAATTACTACCCATGAATCAACTTTACTTGATTTAAATCTATTAAGAAGAGATGAAATTTGGTTTGTAGAAAAAAATGATATTGGTGCTTCAAATATTTTTTCTTTAAATCAGTTTAAAGTGAGATATGATAGTAAAATTGAAAAAGCTTATTTACTTGGTCGCTATGGAGCAATTCCAATTTTTAAAACATTTGATGAATTAGACAAGGATAACTAAAATGGGATTTAATGACACTAATTTTGACTCACCAATTTATATTGAAGAAGAAAAAGAACCTCAAAAAGTAATTATAATTTCATGCGAAGGTAGTAATACTGAACCAGAATACTTTGAAGCAATCAAAGAAAAATTATCTGACTATATTGATATTTTACTTGCAATAGAAATAGTTCCTAAAGAAGCAGGTGCAAGTGATCCTAAAAATATTGTCTGTAACTTAGATGAATTTATTGAAGAAAAATATGACTATAAGAGTGAACATGATGAAATGTGGGTGCTATGGGATAGAGAAAAAGTTGAATCAAGAAAAAAACATATATTAGAAATGATTCCTATTTGTAAAGAAAA
>CAYNHJ010000129.1:0-1832 GCA_964397125.1 uncultured Candidatus Peribacteria bacterium | reverse complement strand
ATAGCCCATACAATATAACCAAATCAAATAAAATATAAAAATTGTCTGTGATTGAATTAAAAATCGCCTCGGATTACTTTGTAGCTACTTTTTTAAATCTTTTTCTTCTTTAATAATATCCACTATAAAAGCTAAAACAACTACACCTATTGCAAAATATAAAACATATTTAAATCAAATTTCTAATTTTTCCAAAATCGCCTTTCAAAATACTCAAACTAAATATCAAATAAACACTCTTGGTATAACATAACTAATAGTAGCAATTATACTTCATATCAAAAATTTTCAAAAATTATAATGTCTTGCTCCCAGATGCATAGCCATAATTGGTCTTGTAAATCAAATATTTATAAGTAAAGGAAAAGCTAAAATATGATATTTCTCAATTTTTGTTTCAACATCTTCAAAATACTCCTTTAAAGCTGGGAATTTTTCTTCTAATTTTCAGATTATTTTTTTATAAAATTTTCTTCAAATAAAATATCATACCAAAAGTCAACCAAAAACACCAATCCCAAAAATTAAACTTGCAAATAAAAAAAGTCATAATTTATGATAAATAAAAGCAAAATAAGTAATACTAACAATTTCCATAGGTATAAAAAAACCAAAAATTCCAACAGTTTCTAAAAATCACAAAAATCAAATAAAAAGAGGTAGCCAAATAAAATAAAATTTTGAATGTAATAGTGAATTTCAAATATTGTTAATTTTACTAACTATTGCTTCTATCATTATAAAATCTTTAAATTAAAGTAAAGTAATAGACATTATTAATTTTTTACTCTTAATTTTCAATCTTCAGTAAACAAGGATTTGTCAGAAGATAGGAACAAGAAATTATCAGAAGACGAGTTCAGAAGATTGTCAGAAGATAAAAAAATTTTATTTATTGTCTGTAATTAATTGCTTTTATCATCTATAACAGTCATTATTTCATCTACTATTTCATTTACAAACTTGTCTAAGTCAACGATCTTATCTTCTCTAGGCAAATAAGGCATCTTCTGAATCATCTTTGTCCTTATAACTGTCGGATAAAATTGTTTAATTTTAAAACCATATTGTCTATATTCTTTTTCAAAAACTTTCAAAGCCATAGCCAAAGCTGATTTCATACTATTATAAGCTCAACCATACCAAAAAGGTTTTAAAGCCGCTTGAGAATTGATATTTATAACATATTTTTTATTTTCTCTATCTGGTAAAACTTTTAATACCGCTTTAGCAAAAATTTGAATTATTTTTATGGGTACTAAAAAATTACATTCAAAAGATTGTTTAAAATCATCTTCTGTTAACTGTAAAAATTTTCAATAAACTCAACATCATACACAATTAATTAACACCGGTGTTAAATTTTTATTTTTATACTTTTCAACTACTTTTTCAATTATTCAACACCGGTGTTGAATATCTATTCTTCCACTTATTCAAACAACAACATATCACAACTCTCTTAACCTTTTTGTCAAAGCACTTCAAATATCTCAAGTGTATCAAGCAACAAAAAATATTCTCATAACTAACTGTTAAGCCAATTTAAATATTTTTCATCAACATCGTCTGGGTTAATCCAAATAATTTCTGGTGTATCATAAGGATGATTCTTTTTTATCCAATTTTCTAACTTTTCCTTTTTATCTTCTGACGTTTTAATGATGAGTAATTTCTCCTCATCTTTTACTATTTTTCATTCCCAAATATAATAAGATTTTACATAATTAATTCTATTAACACATTTGGCTAATCATTGCTTTAAAATTGCTAATATAAACTTTTTTAATTGTCTAGGTTTGTTAGGATAAGTTGTCAGAAGGATATACATT
>CAYNHJ010000128.1:0-1852 GCA_964397125.1 uncultured Candidatus Peribacteria bacterium | reverse complement strand
TATTTTCCAAAACCAAAAATGCCAAGTAGATATCTAAATGAAAATATAGATGAAAAAAAAGAAAATAGAAAAAAAGTATGGATTAGTTTAGAGGATTTACAAAAAGGTAATTATCAAAATGCTAAAAAAAATGAAGAAGTAGGAAATTTTGATAAAGAGTTTGAAAATATGCATAATTCTTTGAATTACAAAACTTTTCATACAGATGGAGATACTTTTGCTCCTTATGCATCAAAAGTTTATAAATTTTCACAAAAAGATATCTATTTTTATATAGATGAGGCTTTATTCACTAAAAATGAACTTCAAGAGGTTTTGACTTTACTTAGTGAATATGGATATGGAAAAGATATCTCTCTTGGAAAAGGTAGATTTAGGTTTGATAAATTAGAAAAAATAGATATTGATTTTATTTCAAATACATTTATGGCATTATCACCTTTTGTAGTAAAAGATTTAAAAGCAGAAAAAATATTTTATGAACCTTTTACTAAATTTGGAAAACTTGGAGCAAATAGAGCTTATACGAATCCTTTTAAAAAGCCTATTGTATTAGCTCAATCTGGAAGTGTAATAAAATTAAAAAATAGTATTCAAAAGCCAATAATTGGCTCTTGTATTAGTAATATAGAAGAAGTTTATAAAGATGTAGTTCATCAAGGTTATGCTATTGTTATACCTATTAAGGAGATATAATGTGTCATTATAAATTGAAATTAACAGCTTTAACACCTATTCATATAGGCACAGGTGAAGCATATGAACCTATAAATTTTATAATTGATAATGGATATTTATATGAATTTGATGAAATTAAGTTTTATAATCAATTACCAAATGATGATAAAAAATTATTTGTAAAATTAACTGAAAAAAGAGGGTATGATTCTCTTTTTGAGATACATAGATTTATCAAATCAAGAAAAGAGTATGCAAAAAAGTCTTATATTCATAAAGTTCAAGTATCTAAATCCTTTCAAAAAGAGTATGATAGAAAAATAGGAAGAGCAGTTCAAAAAGAGGGTAGAGTAAATACAAAAAAAGTTTTTAATAGATTTGAAATAGAAAAAACAATTAGAATGACAAATACTAAACAAGTTTATATTCCCGGAAGTTCGTTAAAAGGAGCTATTTCAACAGCTTATCAAGAGTATATTTTCAAAGACGATAAAAGAATGTATAATAATTTTTTTAAAAATAGAAATCCATCAAAAAATCTTTTCAAAGAATTATTAATTTCAGATACAATTCCAAAAAAAACATATTCAATGATAGGGTATGCAGTAAATAAAGAAAGATTTGAAGAAGATAATCAAGGTCCTTCTGTTAAACTTGAAACTATATTTTCTAATTTTAATTATCAAAGTATATTTGAAGCAGATTTGAAAATAAAAGAGTTTGTAGATTTAAAATTTAAAATTTATATAGAAGATATAAAAAATGCTTGTAACGCACACTATTTGCCAATATTTAAACAGATGTTTAAATATCAAGCAATTTTTAAAAATTTAGAGGTAGATGAATGGACGAATGAATATTTTAGTGATGAGTTTTATGAAAAGTATAAAGACTTAGAATTAAATGAAAATCAATTTTTAATTAGAGTAGGGAAATATTCTCAGGCAAGAGCAGTAACTATTGATGGAATGAGAAAGATTAAAGTAAAGAAAAATAGAAGAAATAGTGATATTTTAGACCAAGAAACAACAACTTGGATGTTTGCTTTTAATGAAAAAGATGCTACAAATTTAATGCCTTTTGGATGGATACTTTGTGAAATAATTGATAAAGATTAGTAATGAAAATGATTTTACTTTTTTCTCATACTCTCACACCAGAACAAAAAGAAGAT
>CAYNHJ010000127.1:0-1874 GCA_964397125.1 uncultured Candidatus Peribacteria bacterium | reverse complement strand
TAACCAGTCAATTGACTAGCTAATTTTACATTTGATGCTTGTTTTCAAATAGCTATAGGTTTTTGGTTATCAGGTACTTTTACTATAGCTTTTTTATCATCAATCTCAACATTTTCTACTTTTGCTGGTTTAAGAGCATTAGCTATTAAAAGTTTAGGATCTTCTATTTTCTCAATAAAATCTATTTTTTCACCATTTAATAAATTTAATATTTCATGAATTCTTTCTCATTTCATTCATACAAAAACACCAACAGGATCTACTCTTGGATCCTCACTAGATACTAAAACTTTCGTTCTTATACCTGGAATTCTAACAATTTTTTCTATTTTAACTTTTCATTCTTCCAATTCTGGTACATTTTGTCTTAACACAGCTTCAATAAATTCAGGATCTGCTTGAGTGATATTAAGAACTATTCATCCAGGTCATTTTCATATTTGTTTTAATAATATTGTAATCTCTTCTCCAGTATTATAAACCCTTCCTTTAACTTGTCATTCTGGAGGTAAAACTACAGTAACTCAATCAATATCTAAAACTACGTTATCATTAATAACCTTTAAAACTTTTCCTTTTAGAAGTTCACCTTGTTTATCTTTAAATTTTTCAAAAAATCTTTCTCTCTCTATCTTTTTTACATTCTGTTTAATAGTTTGAGCAGCTGCTTGAACTGCTATTCTAGAAAATTCTAAATTTTCAGGAGTAATATCAATAAGAATTTCTTCACCTTCTTTTACATCTGGTCTGTATTTTTTTGCTTCCTCCAATGACATCTCCTTGTCAGGATCTTTTACCTGCTTTACTACTTTATATTTTCTTTGAATAACAATATTTCATTTAGAATCAAAATGTACTTCAAAAGGGATTTTTTTATTTCATCAAAGATAATCTTTTCTAAAAGCTGTTTTAATTCACATTTTAACAATTTCCAAAGTTTGTAATGGATCAAATCAATATTCTTTTGCTAACTCATCCAGAGCTTGTTTAATTTGTGACAAACTTATTTTCATCTAATCAAAAATTAACTTTTAAAATAAAACCCCCTCCTGGGGGACTAAATTAGTTATAAAAAAGAATTGAAATATTTCAAGAGAAAATTATTTTTTATAAATTTCAATCTTTTGCAACAATTCATCTGCTCCAGGTGGTAAATTTTTCCATAAATTTGTATTAGTATTTATAACTAACGATCAACCATTTTTTATTTTTTGTATTTTACTATCATGAGTTACATTAAACCAATCTTTCAACACTGATCTTCTCTTTTGCCATAAGTTACCTATTCAAGATCATATCAAGCTTCAATTAACAATTAATCTTCAATCCCAACACCATTGAGAATTTAAATCATTATTAATAACTTTTTCAGTATCAAATCCATCTCAAGCAATATAAATTCAATTGATAATTTGAGATTTATCACAATCAATATAATTAAATTTTATCTTACTGTTAGGAGCCACTATCATTAACTCTCATATAACATCTCAATTAATATTTACAACTGGAGCATTTTTAACAATTAAAGTAGTCGGTTTATTAAAATTAGGTGAATTTATATTAAGATTATTTCAATTTCAGTCAATTACATAAATTTCTTTTCCAATAACCTTCTTCGCATTAATTCATAGTGTAGTTATAGTTACATCTTTAACAGCTAACTTACTATACTTTTTTACAAAATCGTTAATAACTCATTTAACTCAATTCCAATCATAACTACTAACAACATTATCTGAAGATATCAAATCAGTATCTGCTGGTCAAACTACCTTAGATCAATCCAAATTGTAAAAATCATTTAAAACATCATTGTTTACAGTAGAAACTAAGGATCAATTTTGGATAAGATAAGGTCTTGTAACTGAAAA
>CAYNHJ010000126.1:0-1886 GCA_964397125.1 uncultured Candidatus Peribacteria bacterium | reverse complement strand
ACAACGATTTGGTTTGATATGTCATTTTAGATGATTTTCAAAAATTTAAAGTAATAGGAAGTATTTATTGATATTTTTCTAATGTTGAAAAAATATTTAAAGAGAAATTAAAAATTTCTATTTGAGAACTTAAAAAAGATGTTCAACTTTTTACAGAAATTTTTTATTTATCTAATTTCTTTTTAGAAAATGCTTTGAGAAAAAAAGGGATATGAAAAATTGTTTTAATTAATTTTTTTATAGAATTATTAGATAGAAAAAATAGATTTATTATTTTAAGAACACATGTGAAGACTTGACTTAATTTTATTTTAAATAAGTACTTTAAAAATTGATTGAATAAAATTTATGATTATGGTGATGGTAGGATAATTTATCTAATAGATTTAGAAAAAATTTTATTTTATTTTTAAAATTTTAAAATAATAAAAAAATAAAATAATGAAAAAGATTCTTTTTTTATTTTGAACTCATTGAGATGAAGTTAGTTTAATTGAAGTGATGAATTTTATTGATAAAAAATATTTAAAGTGTGTAGATTGGTTAGTAGTAAATGAAAAAGCAGCGAAAGAAAAGAAGAGATTTTTGGAATTTGATATTAATAGAATAGCACCTTGAGATTTCAAATCTGATAGTTATGAGATAAAGAGAGCAGCAGAAATAATAAAAGTAGCTAAAAAGTATGATATAGTAATAGATATTCATTGAACTTATTCAAATTCTTGAATATTTATATTGTTACCTAAAGCTACACTTTGGAAATTGATAATTAGTAGTTTATTCGATATAAATAAAATTGTTTTATGGCAAAGTAGTTTAATGAAAAATGGTTGACCGTTGACTCAATTTATTAGAAATTGAATAGAAATAGAAGTATGAAAAATGATTGAAAAAGAGAGTATTTTAAAATTGGCTAAAATTTTGAACAACTTTCTTTCAAATTTTTTATATTGAAACTTTTCATATGATTATATTTTAAAAAGTTTAGCAGAAAAACAGTATTATGAAGTGCTATATAAAATACTCAAAGATAATGAAAAATTTAATAATTTAACTTTAAAAGATTTTCAAGTTATTAATATAAGATGAGAGAAGTTTTACCCTATTTTAACAAATAATCCTTATGGAAACATAAGATGTTATTTAATGAAAAAAGTTAGTTTAGAAGATTTAATATTATATAACCGAAGAGATAGACAAGTAGATTTACAAACAAAGGTTTTTTAAAGTAACTTTCTATTGAAAATAAAATTAAAATTTTTAATTATTTACTAAGTAAATCAGATTTTTTTAAAAGATAGTATATTAAAATGATCATGGTTAAAGGTAAAATAAATTTAACAAATCTATATCTTCATCACCATCACCACGTAGCTCCAGGAAGGGGCTATTTGTGGTGATGGTTTTAATTTTTGAATAAGGTTTATATTTAATTATATATACCATCATCACTAATAGCCTCTTCCTGAAAGTTGTCGAGGAAGAGGTTTTTTATTTATATTTTAACTTTTAAAAGTTATGAAAAGAAAATTGCAAATTTGAGTTATGTGATCGGCGGCTGATTTGGGATATGAAAAAGTGATAGAAAAAAAAGCTTTAGAATTGTGAAAAGAGATAGCTAAGAGAGGACATATTTTAGTTTTTTGAGCAGAAAAAGATGTGGATAGTCTTTCATCAGCAGCTGCTAGATGAGCTAAACAGATGGGTGGTTTAACAGTATGAATTACTTATGGTAAATATCCAGATATTTATCCTTTAATGAGACAGTATACAGATGTTATTATATGTAGTTGAATGGATAGATGATGATGAAGAGAGTTTGTATTAGTTTCAAGTTGTGATGCTATAATAACTATATGATGATGAAGTTGAACTTTAAATGAAAT
>CAYNHJ010000125.1:0-1893 GCA_964397125.1 uncultured Candidatus Peribacteria bacterium | reverse complement strand
ATTTAGTTAATTCTACAAAAAAATTAGGAAATATCAAGTTTTACTATAAATTATCTAAATATTTTAATAGATTTAATATATCTTCATTATCTTTACATTTCTCTAAAGTTTCAATGGCTTGTTTATAATTTTTGGCTATATTTTCAAATATTTTCTCATTTCACTTTTTATAATTTTTAACATATTGTTTTAATTCTCTTTCACAAGACTTGTTTGTATCACAACTACTACAAGATGTTGTATAATGATAAATCAAAAATCTTTCAAAACAAGGATCTATAAAAACTATTTCAATTCACTTAAAGAAGCTTTTAATTTTTTTAATATCACCATCATTATAAACATCAGCATCTAATATAACGAAAACTTTTACAAACTTTGAAGGCAAATTGGGAATTTGATTATTTATTAATGTATTTTTAATTCTTTTTTCAATATTTTTCTTAGCTACTTGCAAATTATTTTTATCTATCTTTCAACTTTCTTCTGGTAATACAAAAATTTTGTGTCTTCTTCTCAATAATTTCTTTAAATACAAAAAATACAATTCTTCACTTTTTCATTCAGGTAATATAAAAATAATTGGTTTAACTAATCTACTTGCTTTTGATTTCATCTAACAAATCTTTAATTGCTGTAAAATCTTCTACTAGTGGATAACCTCAAATAATTCAAGCTTTATAGATATCTTTTAAGTTATAAGTTTTTCTGATATCTTTAAACTCATCTACAGAATAAATTTCTTTTTCATCGTTTTCTTTTTTATTTATTAAGAAAATCTGATCTTTTCTTAAAAGTGAAAAATCCATAAATTCTAAATTATGAGTAGTAAATATAAATTGCGCCCTTCAAAAAGGCAAATTAACTAATTTTAATATTTGTTTAGCTATTTCAAAATGAAGATTATCGTCAAATTCATCTACTAATAATATTTTTTCTTTTTCTATACTATCTATTAAAAAAAGTAATAATTCAAAAAATTGTCTTGTTCAAGAAGATTCTTCTTCATAAGGTAATTCAAATATTTCATTATCTTTTGAATGAAAAAATGTTATTTTTTGACGTTTAGATTTAAATTTTAATAAAATATTATCTGTTTCTAAAAAACTATCTAATAGATTTTGTAACTTTAACTCCTCTATTTTAACTTTGAAATCAACAATAGTAAAATCTGCAAATTTTAAAAATTGTAATAATAGCTTTTTATACTTTTCTATGGATTCTTTGGAAAATTTTAATAACCTATTTTGAATTAAACTAAAAGTATCTAAAGCAGAAATAAATTCTATTCTTTCAAAAAAATTTATTATTTTCCTCGCTTTTTTATCATTTAAAGCTCCTAATAAAGATAAAAGCAATGAATCTTGCCTCAATAATTTTTCCAACTTTTTCTCTTCCTCTACAAATTTTGAATAAAGTTTAACTTTTTGATTTTCTCTATTATAAAGCAATTTATTTTTTTTATATAATATTTCTTTTTTAATATTTCATTCTTCTATTTCTAAAAAAAACTTATACAATTGTTTTCAAACAAAAAATTCAATTTCAAATGAGATAGTCTTATTTTTGTTTCATTTATAAGGTTGCAATTCAAAAAGCTGGATAGTAGATTTAATTTCCGAAAAACTATATTTAACTAAATTTGATAAATCTTGTATAGCCTTTAAAAGTAATGTTTTTCAAACAGCATTTTGTCAATAAATCACCGCATTTCTTACTATTTTTTCTTTTCAAATAATTTCTAAAACTTCTTTTTTTTCTTTAATATAAGCATTTCAAGAAAAATCTATTTTTACTTTATTAGGAAATGCTTTATAATTTTCTACACTGAAAGATTTAATCATTTATTTATACCTTTAAATAGAATAAATTCTTATTTATTATATAAAAATT
>CAYNHJ010000124.1:0-1931 GCA_964397125.1 uncultured Candidatus Peribacteria bacterium | reverse complement strand
GATATGATTAAAAAAAAATTTAGATTAAAAGAAAGAGAAGTTAAAAAGGTTTTAGGTAAAACAAAGCCTTTTTTTTCTAATTGAATTGTTTTGAACAAAAAAATAAATAAAAAAAAATACAATAGATTTGCTATTGTTATCTGAGCGAAAAGTGTAGTAAATAATATTTCAAGAAACTTTTTTAGGAGAAGATTCTATGATTTTATAGTAAAATCAAGTTTGTTTTGAGCTTTTTGAGATATTTGAAAAAATTATGATTTTGTCTTTGTAGTAAAAAAACAAACTAAACTTGATAAAAAAGATAAAAATATTATATTATCTTTCTATAAAGATTTGTCTTTTTTGGAGAAAAAAAATAAATAATAATTAAAAATAAACAATGAAAAAATTACTAGATTTTATAATAATATTCTTATTAGTTTTTTTAATAATAAGTATATGGAACAAACCTGAAACAAAAAAACTTGATATAAAAAATAAAACAATAGTTTTAAAGACTTTAAAAAATAGTTATACTGTTCCAGCTTGAATTAAATTATCAGTTGAAAATAAAACAGAATCTTGAATCACTATTGATATTTGTAATGATTTACAAATTAAATATACTACAAAAGATAAAATAATTAACTTACCAAAATCTTTTTGTGATAAAAATATTATATCTATAAAATCTGATGAAAAGAAACAAATAGATTATTCAAAATTTATGAATTATTTAAAGAAAAATGAAACTATATTATAAAATATAAGGATAAAGAAATTGATCCTGCAAATTTTGAAATAGAATCTAAATGAACTTTTACTAAAATTTTTGTTTATATATTTTATGCTCCTGCATATAATTTAATAATATTTTTGATAAAATTATTTTGAGGGAGTTTATGAATGGCTATTATAGCAATTACCATTTTATTAAGACTGGTATTACTTTGGCCTCAACATAAAATGCTTGTTTCACAAAAAAGATTACAAGAACTTCAACCAAAAATAAAAGAGATTCAAAAAGAACACAAAGCTAATCCTCAAGTTTTATGACAAAAAATGATGGAGTTATACAAGGCTGAAAAAGTTAATCCAATGTGAAGTTGTTGATTTATGCTTATTCAAATGCCTATTTTGCTTGTGATATATAATGTTATTTTGAATATTACAGATTCATCAAATCATTATTATTTATTTTCATTTTTGAAAAATTTTGATTTTTCTACAGTTAATTACCATTTCTTTGTTTTTGATTTATTGTGAAAATGATGAACTGCTTGAATTATTTTGGCTTTAACAGTTTGAATATTACAATTTTTCCAGATTAAATTTTCAAATAAAAATACTAATAAATCTGATATAGTATTAGAAAAAAAGAAATGAGCTTCAGATTATAGTCAGATGATGCCTGATCCTGCTATGATGCAAAAAGTTATGCTTTTTTGAATGCCAGTAATGGTAGCAGTTTTTACATATAATTTTCCTGCATGATTATGACTTTATTGGGGAATATCAACTTTATTTATGTTAATTCAACAATTAATTGTGAATAAAAAACTAAAAAAGTCTAATTAAAAATGTTAAAAAGTTTTGACTTTTTGACATTTTTTTTATACACTATCTATGTTATTATAATTTAATTTTAAAAATATGAAAAAAATAATTGCTTGAACTATTATGTCTTTAGTTGCTGTATCTTGAGCTTTTGCAGCAGATTGATATCCAAGTGTTTCTTGTTCATCTGATCCAGTTTTTGCTGCTAATTCTTGTGTTCAATGTTTTGATTGATGAGCAAAAGCTGAGTGATCACAATTAGGTTTATTGAATGATGTATGGTCAAATGCTACATCAAAAGCTATGTATATGTTAAAAGAAGAAAATTCTTTAGATGAGGCTGTTAAAATGATTTCTTTAAATAATACAGCTTGGTCATATGAGCCACAAAAAGA
>CAYNHJ010000123.1:0-1935 GCA_964397125.1 uncultured Candidatus Peribacteria bacterium | reverse complement strand
TTCTACAAATTCTATTGCGTTAATATATCATTTTTAAAACTAAATGTCTTTCTACTGATGTTTTAGAAACTAATATATGAGATAATTCAAAACCAAAGTTTTTAGTTAATTCATCTAGTTTAACTGATTCTCTTATAATTTTTTTTAATTCTAAGTAACTTTTATAAAGATTTTTATCAGTTATATTCATTTTACAACTTTACACAAAATAAATCAATTAGTATAAATTTATCAAAAACATATTTAACTTAATTAATTTTTGTCACTTTCCTTTAAAATTTCCTCAACATTTTGTAAAATACTTTTTTCCAAACTATGTGCCTCCTGGGTTAACTTTTTAAACTCCTCTGTCAAACTTTCTAATTTTTCTTTAAAATCTTCATCAGTTAAATCATCTTCTTGTGCTATTCAAACATATCTTCAAGGATTAAGGCTTCGTCATTGCTCTTCAACTTCTTTTAAAGTGGCTACTTTACAAAGTCAAGGTATATCCTTATATTTTCATTCTGGAAAATATTTTTTCGTTAATTTATTTTTAATTTCAAAATTTTCTCATCTATAAAGTCTTACAATATCTCACAAAAATTCAATTTGCTCTTCGGTAAAAGCTCTATGAGATCTATCAACTTGAATATAAATATCTTTTGCGTCTATAAATAATATTTTATCTTCTCTATCTGTTCATATTTTTCATTTATCCAGAAACCACAAAGTACAAGGTAAAGTTACTGTATAAAAAAATTGAGGTCATATAGCGATCATCACATCTATCACCTTTTGCCTTATAAGAGCCTTTCTAATTTCAAGTTCAGAATGTCTAGCATCAGAAGCACTATTTGCCATTACAAAACCTGCTTTTCCATTTTCATTCAAAGCAGAATAAAACATCTGAATCCATAGATAGTTAGCATTTTTAGCTTTAGGAATTCCAAATGGATATCTTGGATCATTCTTCAACCTTTCAGCATCAAAAGTATCCACATTAAATGGTGGATTAGCCATTACATAATCATATTTTCCAATACTATCAAATTTGTCTTCATATAATGAGTTAGCCTCTTTTATATCTCACTCTAAACCATTTATAGCAAGATTCATTTTAGCTATTCTAATAGTTGTAGATTTTAGTTCTTGTCAGTTAACAATCAAATTTTTGATAGGATCTAATCATCTTTTCTTTAAATAATTAGCAGTTTGAACAAACATACCACCAGAACCACAAGCAGGATCAAATATTTTTCCTTTATAAGGCTCTATTACTTCTACTATCAATTTTACCAGGCTATTAGGAGTATAAAATTCTCATCATTTCTGTCCTGCTTCTTTTTCAAAATTTGACATAAAATATTCATATATCTGTCAAAACGCATCATTTTCTAAATCCTGAGGTATCTCATTAAATATTTTAAGCAAATAAATCAAATTTTCATTAGTTAATCTTTCATAATCTTTTGGTAAAACTCCCAATAGTCTTTGATTATATTTTTCAATCTCTTCCATAGCTTCATTTAGAGCCTTTCAAATATTTTCTTGTTCTGGTAAAGATAGCAAATATTCATATCTTGCCTTTTGTGGAACATATATTCAACCTTTTTCGTGAATATCTCATGGTTCGATAAACTGTTTATCATACCCCTCTGCTTCTAACTGGTTAACAATTTGATCAAATTTAACATTAGCAAATTTCAAAAAAATTATCCCTAAAATCGGGAAAGTATATTCTGTAGGTTTTAAACTTCAATGAGCCCACATATGAGAAGCGGCTTTCCATAATTTTTCTTCTAATTGTTTAATCTTTTGGTGCTGGGTCATTTTTAAAATTCTTGTAAAACAAAGTTAAAAACATCGTCTACTATCTTAATTAAATTTTGTTTACAATCAATTTTTTCTACATCTCATCATTTACACAAACTAATAATCTCTCTTTTTATAGAT
>CAYNHJ010000122.1:0-1937 GCA_964397125.1 uncultured Candidatus Peribacteria bacterium | reverse complement strand
AATTTATGTTGTAAATTTTAATTGAACATTAAAAATTTTTGCTAATTCTAATATAAAATGAACACAAAATTCACAAATTCAAAATGATTTAGAAAAAAAATTAAATAAAAAATTAGATTTAATAATTAATAAATTAGAAAAAAAATATTCTAAGGAAAAAAGAAAAATTATTTATAAAAAAGTTATAAAAAAAATAAATTCTATTGTCAACAAGGTGGCTTTAGCCCCTTGAAATAAATATCAAAAAAAATTATTTTTACTAAAAGTTATTAAAAAAAGATTTAAAGTAGAATTGAATAAACTGAGTAAAATAAATATTTTATTAAAAACTGATTTTGAAAAAAATATTTTTTTAGAAAAAAAAGTTTCTGATCCAGATTGAGTTTGGTGGCAAAGATTTTGATGATATAATATGAATTTAAAATGATATGATACTCAGTTGCAATTTATTGTTGATTGAGATAAAGATATAAATAAATATGCAAAAACAGAAATAAAAACTACAATTTGAAAAAATAATCTAGCTACAAAAGCTCTACATTTAAATATAATAAAAAAACAAACTGGGAACACTCAAATTCCACTTATTACATATACAGATTGAAAAGAAATAGAGCAATTACATATAAAATATTCTCTGAAATTTCCAGAAAATCTTGCTGAAAAACTTTGAAAAGATTGATGGGCTGTGATAAGTGAGTATAAAACTGTATGAGATTTTAGACTAGCAATTTATGTTTATGCTGATGAAAATAAAAAATTATATTGGTATATGCATTGAGATAATGTTGTTGATGAACCAAAAATATATAAGGAATTTTGGTATAAAGAAAATCATAAAATAAAAGTTCCTGTTTGAGAATGGTTTGATGTAGATATTTTCTGGAAAAGATGAATTTCAGATTGAGAAGTTAATTTTAAAGTAAATAATAAAGAAGTTCTAAAGTATTTTTGAAAAAATAAAATAAAAGATAATTTGAATGCAATTATGTACTTTACAAATTATGCCTCAAACCCAATTGATATTTGGATTGATAATTTTGAAGTTTCTGAAGAAAAATATATTTATAAAAAATTAATCCCCAAAAAAGATAAAATATATTTTTGAGCATTTCAAGAATTTTGAGGTGGAGAAACAGAAGTATCTACAAAAAAAATACAAGATTTTGAAAAATTATTATGAAAAAAACCAGCTTGGGCATATTTTTCTCAAGATTTTGCAGAAGAAGGAATTAAATTTCCAAAAGAAAGTGTAGAAAAAATTATTACTTCTGGAGAAATTCCTTTTATCAGACTTATGCCTTCAATGGTGTATGAAAAAAATAAAAAAACTTATAATTTATCTGATATTGCTTCAGGAAAATTTGATGATAAATTTAGAATTTGGGCAAGAGAAGCTAGGGAAATAAATAGTCCTATTTTGATAGATTTTGCTGTTGAGCCAAATTGAGAGTGGTTTTATTATTCACATAAACCAGAAGATTTTAAAAATGCTTATAGACATATTATTGATATTTTTAGAGAAGAAAAAGTATATAATCTTACTTATTTTTTTCATTTTAATTTACAAAGTTTTCCAAATAAATCTTGGAATAAACCAGCAAGATATTATCCTTGAGATGAATATATTGATTGGATAGGTTTTTCACTTTATTGAACACAAAATCCAAATGATGAAAATGAAGATTTTACACAAAATTTAAAAGAAAATTATAAAGATATTTTAGATGTTTCAAAAAATAAACCACTAGCTTTACTTGAATTTTGAGTTGCAGATTTTAATCCAAATTATAGTAAAAAAACTTGGCTAGAAAAAACTTTCAAAACAATTTTAAAAAATCCATATATTCATTTTGATGCAATAAGTATTTGGAGTGAAAAGTGGGAAGAAGAGGATTATTATGCTGATGTTAGAATTAATTCTAGTAAGCAAAGTC
>CAYNHJ010000121.1:0-1960 GCA_964397125.1 uncultured Candidatus Peribacteria bacterium | reverse complement strand
AAGTGTGAAAACCTTCTTTATATTTAGTGAAAAGTCTATGAGAAACAATTGAAATCACAGATAAAAATTCAAAGGCAAAAGAATTTAATTATATTTCAGAATGATATTTAGAGCATAATGATATTTTAATTATTAGTACAGAAAGGTTGCTTGATTATCTATCTTATAGTGATTTTATAGATTCTTCAAAATATAATAAAACTGAAAAAATAAATAAAAATATTGATTTAATTTTAAATGAAGAAAATAAAAATATCTGACTTTTAACTCTAAAATATACTTCAAAAAATAAACAAAATCAAACTCAATCCAAAATAAAACAACATTTCCAAAGAATTTATTACAAAATTATTGATACTAATTTTGTGAAACTAGCCTTAGCTTATTTCAAAATTGCCAAAGAAAAAATAGAAAAAAAATCAAAATTTATAAAGAACATTTTGATACTTTTTGTTTTGCTTTTATCTAGTAGTATATTCTTCTTTATTATCTCAAAAACTCTAGAAGTTAATTTACAAAATAGCCAAACTACAAATTATAAAAACTTGCTAGAAAATGCAAAAAAATATAAGATAATAGCTACAAACAATTATTCAAATCCTGAAGTTTTTGAACAGAATATTTCACAAACTGAAGATATTATAAAACAACTAAAACAAAAAAAATTATTTTTAAATGATGTAAAAATACTGGAAAAAGATTTAAATATTATTAAAAAAACATTTAATTGAATAGAAACTTTTAATGATAATGAAGAAAATATAATATACAAAATTCCAACTAACCTACAAAATCAAAGCATTCAAAATCTAATTATAAATAAAAAAAATTATATCATAACAAAAAAATGAATACTTTGACCAATATTAAAAGATCAAGAAGTCAAAAATCATATTTTTACAAGTCTATGAAATGATGAATTTATTAGTGCCTCTACTTTTAATAATTCAATAATTCTACTTACAAAAAAATGAAAAATTGTAGAATTTAAAAATGATAATTATTTTTCTTACAAAGATGTAGTATGACAAGATTCTTGGGAAAAAGCAGACGAGATTCTATCTTATGCACAAAATATCTACTTAATAAATAAAAATAAAGCTCAAATTTATAAACACAGCTCTCACCTAAAAAATTTTAATACAAAGCAAGCATATTTAAAAGAAAATGATTCTAACAGAATAAATAAAATTTTAAGTGTTGCTACAGACTGATGATTTTATATATTAAAAGATGACTTGCAAATTCTAAAATTTTTCAGTAAACCATATAGACTTGAAAAACTAAGACTTATTAATTTCCCAAAAACATATAAAAAACTTAATAATAATATAAAATTAGTGACAAGAAAAGACTTAAACTATATCTACTTACTTCTAAATAACAAAATCTGGATTTTAAAACCAAATACAAGATTTTATAAAAAAACAGAGAGTATAAAATATCTATGACAAATAGAATGACAAAATAGCAAAATAACAGACTTTTATGTTGATAAAGATTGAACAATAACCATACTCACAAATTCTTGACTATATCTAATTCATTTCAATGAAAATGACTGAAAAATTTTAGTGGATTAAAAATTATAAAAAAAATTATCAAATCTAAATATTTGATAATTTTTTATTTCAAAATTTCATTTATAACTTTTTCATACTCTAAAGCCCTCTTTCTTAATACATTATTAGCAAGCAAATCAAAATCATGTACAAGTTTGTTTCTAATTTTATGTAATTTCCAAACAGTTTCTATATCTTTTAATTCTTTGGGATTTTGTTTCAAGATATCCCCAAAATTTCAGATATATCACATTTCAAGCAAAATCTTATGTAACAGTTTATCATAATCAATAATCTGTTCTTTTGCAGAAATATGAATTTTTATCAGCTTAAAATCTTTTTTTATTTTTTGTAATGTTTGAAAATCTATTTTGCTTTTGACAGTTTTTCTTCAAGAA
>CAYNHJ010000120.1:0-1969 GCA_964397125.1 uncultured Candidatus Peribacteria bacterium | reverse complement strand
AGGAAAAATAAAATTTTTAAAGATGAAACTTTGGCTGAAAAATTTATAAAAAGATGATTTTGGTTATATTTTTTTGCTTTTTTAATAGCTCCTTCAGGTTATGTTGTAAGACTTTTAATTTCAAATGATTTATCTGTTGAAGATGTTGGAGTTATTTATTCAATTATTTGATTGTTAGCTATATTAGCTAATTATAATGATTTGGGTTTTACTGAAAGTTTAAAGTATTTTTTGCCTAAATTTTGGATAAATAAAAAATATGATTATTTTAAAAGTAGTATTTTTATAGCTATATTTTTACAAAGTTTAACTGCAGTAATAATTGCTATTTGATTGTGATATTTTTCTGATCGGTTAGCAGTTAATTATTTTCATAGTGGTAAAGCTGATATAGTTTTAAAAATTTTTAGTTTATGGTTTATTGTTTTGAATCTTTTTAGAACAATTGATACTATTTTTCAAACTTTTCAAGACACTTTCGCATATAAATTTGTTGAATTTGTAAGAATGCGGTCTATAGTTATTTTTTGTTGAGTTATATTTGTGAATTGATGGTGATCTGTAGTAAGTTATTCTTTATGATGGTTTTTTGGGACATTGGTGGCTTTGATAGTTGCAGTTGTAATTTTTTTTAAAAAATATAAAGATATATTATTTCTGGGAAGAATTAAATTATCTAGAAAGCTTTTGAAACAGTTATTTTCATATTCTGTTTGGGTTGTTGCAGGAATACAAGCTTGAATGCTTCTTTGAAGTATAGATCAACAGATGATAATATATTTTTTATGACCTACTCAAGCTTGATATTATACAAATTATCTTAGTTTATTGAATATTTATTCCTTATTTTTGTGACCTTTGTTTTGATTTTTATTTCCTGTAACTACTGAGTTAGCTGAAAAAGGACAGAAATGGAAGCTTTCTTTGATGATAAGTAGTTTTGTTAAGTATTTTGGTATATTAGGGATATATTGGTGAGTATTTATAGCTTTATTTGGTACTGTAATAGTTTTTATACTGTTTTGAAAAAAGTTTTTATATTCGTGAGAGTTGTTATTTTATTCTTGATGGTTTATATTTTTAAATATTTTAATTGCTATTTTATTTAATACTTTGGCTTGACTTGGTAAAGTTAAAGAAAGAGTTAAAATTTTATGGCTAGCTGCTTTTTTTAATTTTTTTTTAAATTTAATTTTAATTCCTAATATTTGAACAGTAGGAGCTGTTATTTCTACAATTGGTGGATGGATATTGATATTTATTTTATCATTTAAACAAGTTTTGAAAGAAGGTGTTAAAATAAAAATTGATATTAAATTTTTTGTTAAGAATTTTATATTGATTTTTGTATTTATAGTGTTTTATTTTTTATTTTTAAAAGATATTATTAAACTGGTAGATAGATTTGAAAGTTTAATATATTTACTTATCATTTGATTTTTATACGGTGTAATAATCTTGTTGTGGAATTTGAAAGAAGTAAAGTTGTTTGTTAAAGAAGTTAGGAAGATATTGAAATGATAAAATAAAAGTTTTAGACGATTTTGACTTGAATTTATTTAAGTAAAATATATACTAGATTTAAAACAATTACACAATTTTATATAAAATTGTTAACTAATGGATTTAGAACAGATCATTATTTCTCAAAGACTGGAGTTGGATAGATTTTTTCAAAGTCAGAATTTTGTAGAGAGAGAAAATAAGTTTTTAGAACAATATTGAAATACAAAATTGGCAAAAGTTGTTGTATGACCAAGAAGAGCTTGAAAATCTACTTATGTACTTTTGTTTTTAAGGGATAAAAAATTTTCTTATTTAAATTTCGATGATGAAAGATTGGATATTAGAAGTGTGGATACAGATGAGTTATTGTCAATTTTGTTAAAAAATAATCCTGAATATATATTTTTCGATGAAATTCAAAATTTACCTAAATGGCATATTTTTGTAAATAGACTTGTTAGAA
>CAYNHJ010000119.1:0-2008 GCA_964397125.1 uncultured Candidatus Peribacteria bacterium | reverse complement strand
AGACAAATGGCTGAAAAACGATCTCATATTAATGATGCAATATCAAGATATTTGGCTAGGATTGTTGATTCATATATTAAATCTAATCATAGTACTGTTAATGCAGGTCAATAATTTAAAATTTAAGATAAAAATTTGGGTGATAAAAATGAACATAAGGTTAATATAAAGGCTAGAGTTGATAGACACTCTAGAGTTATAAAAGAAAACTTATTGTTTAGAAATAAAATTTTTGGTTTAATTAAAAAAAATAATAATTTATTTAATAAAATATTATTTGTTTTTTTAATGTTATTTATGCCTGTATATCCAATGTTTGCTGGGATAATTCATGGTAGCCAAGAATATAATTTATATAGAAACTATATTGATGAAGATTCTATTTTGGCATCTTATGAAGAAGAGCCAATAGAAGAATTAAGCTCTTGAGAACATATTGAATCTGATAATGAGTTTGTTATGGATACAGGTTTGTTAGATGATAATAGAAACTATGAATGAACTAATGAAATAAAAACTTATATAGTAAAACCATGAGATTCTATTTCTGTAATTGCTTCTAAATTTCATGTTTCACAAAATACAATTTTGGAATACAATAATTTATCATTAAATCATAAAATTAGACCAAAAGAAGAATTAAAAATTCCACCTGTTTCAGGAATTCCTTATAAGGTAAAATCTTGAGATAGTTTATTGGCAATAGCAAATAAATATAAAATAGAAAAACAAAAAATTATTGAATACAATAGTTTAGAAGGGAAGATATTAAAAGTGTGACAAGAGCTTTTTCTTCCTTGAGCAAAGAAGATTAAACCAAAATATGTGCCTCCTAAAAAGACTTATACAAAAAAGATATATACAAAAAAAAGTTCTTGAAAATATTATAGAAATCAATATTCAAAATCTAAATGAGTTTATAAATTAAGATGGCATAAACCATATTCTTGAGCTTGGTGAAATTGTACTTATTATGTCGCATCATACAAAAAAGTTAACTGGAGGTGAAATGCTAATCAATGGATGAGAAATGCAGCAAAAAAATGACATATTGTAAAACGGGGAAGATGATTTGCACCTAAACTATGAGCAATTATAGTATTTTCAGGTAGGTGATATAATCCATATTATGGTCATGTTGGAATTGTAATGGAATTAAAAAAAGATTATATGATTATTTCTGATATGAATTATAGAAGAAAAAATGAGGTTACATATAGAAGAATAAGATATAATGATAGAGCAATTTCTTGATATATTTATGTTGATTAAAAAATAAATGACAGATACAATAATTAAAAAATACAATATCAAAGCCAAAAAAAAATTAGGTCAAAATTTTTTAGTAGATGAGAAAATCTTAAAAGAAATTTCTGAAATAATTAAAATAACTAAAGAAAATATTATTGAAGTAGGACCTTGATATTGAGCATTAACAAAAAAGATTTTAGAAAAAAAACCAAAATCTTTAGACTTAATTGAGCTTGATTCTGATATGATAAATATTTTACAAGATAGGATTGAATCTCTTGATTTAAATATAACTTGAGTAGATTTTAATATTCATAATATTGATGTTTTAAAATTTATTCCAGAAAAAAAAGAGTATAGTGTAATTGCTAATATTCCTTATTATATTACAAGTCCAATTTTAAGACATTTTTTGTATGATATAAAATATAAGCCTAAAAAAATGCTTATTTTAATGCAAAAAGATGTTTGAGATAAAATTTTACAAAATAATAAATCATCAGTTTTATCATTAATAATAGCTAAAAAAGCTTTTGCTAGTGAAAAGATATTTGTTTCAAAAATTAGTTTTGTTCCAAGTCCAAAAATAGAATCAAGTGTTTTATTATTTGAAATACATAATTTATATAATGATGTTGATGATGAATTATTTTTAGAATTGGTAAAAAAATGATTTTCTAGTCCAAGAAAAAAACTAGTAAAAAATTTAGTAAATTCTTGATTCTCTAAAGATTTGATTACAAAAAATCTTGAAAAT
>CAYNHJ010000118.1:0-2045 GCA_964397125.1 uncultured Candidatus Peribacteria bacterium | reverse complement strand
AAGCTCAATGATCTACTAATAATGGTAGAGATAGTAATGCCAAAAGACTTGGTGTAAAATTATTTGGGGGACAAAAAGCTATTGCTGGAAATATTATTATTAGACAAAAAGGTAATAAATATTGGCCAGGGGAAGGTGTTTCTCAATGAAATGATTTTACATTATTTGCTACTAAAGATTGAGTAGTTACTTTTAAGGAAAAGAGAAGAACTAGATTTGATGGTAGAAAATTTAGAGATGTTTATGTTTCAATAGTTTAAAAAAAATGAAAAATTAATTTTTCATTTTTTTTATTACATATATTCAATTTCTTTTTTTTCAACAATAATATTATCATTTTTTATTCTATCTGTAAATAATATTCAATCTAAATGGTCTATTTCATGCTGTACAATTCTTGCACTTAATCATTCTAAAAAAAGTATTTTTTCTTTTGATTTATCATTAATATACTTTAATTTTATACTTGAATATCTTTCTACTTTTCATTTTTCTCATGGTAGGCTTAGACATCATTCATTATCTAAATTTGTTTGTTCTGAATATTCTAAAATTTCTGGATTTATCATTGTAAATGTTGGAAAATTTTCATCATCCCAATCTTTTAGTAAACTTACAACTATTAATCTGTAATTATATCATACTTGTGGTGCTGCTAATCATACTCAAGCATGTTTAGGATCTTTTATATATTTCTGCATTTGTTTCCCAAGTTTTATATACTTTGAAAAATCTTTTTTTTGTATTTCTTTACTTTTTGTTCTAAGAATATTATTTTTTTTTCAAGTTTCTATTTTTAACATATTTTTTAAATAAATATTTAATTTTAAATAATTATAATAAAAAAAACTAGAAAATCTAGTTTTTTTACCAATGCCATTCAGTTAATAAATCTTCTGGAATTTCTTTTGAAAAATCTAAATTTTTATCATAATCTTTTGGTTTATATTGCACTACTACCAATGTAATATCATCAAGTTGTAATGGATTATATCACATAAATTGTGAAAGTTTTAAAGTTATATTATTAAATACACTTTGAGCTGATTTATAATCTTTAGTTTTCATATTTGGAGAATTTTTAATAGTTTCAACTAGTCTATCTTCTCAAAACATCAGTTCATTACCATCTCTTTTTGATTTATTAATTGCCTCAGTAATTCAATCACTATATAATACTGCAATATCTCATGGCTCAAATTGGATTTGTTTTTCTTTTAATAATTTTCAAATATTATTTATCATTCATAGAGCAATTCATCCAGATTTTATTTTATGAACTTTTTTAGTTTTTTGTTTGTATATCATTAAGTATTCATGTCATGCTCATGTAAAAAACATTCTTTTTTCTTTTTCATTCCACCTTAAAAGAAGAACAGTCATAAGTAAATTAGCTTTTACTCTAGGTTTTAAAATCTTATTTGCTTCAGCCATTATCTCATTTCATTTTTTAAAAATTTTTGAGAATCAAGCAATTAATGAATTTACCATAATCATTATGAATCATGCTCAAACACCATGTCATGTTGCATCTCATACATAGATATAATAATTATCATCAGTTTTTATAATATCATATGAATCTCATCATATTTCTCAAGCTGGTTTAGAATCTCAAACCACAATAAGGGAAGGAATTTCTATTAATTTATTTGCAAATGTTTTACCTTGGATTTCTTTTGCCAATTCTACTTCTGATTTTATTGCTTTTCATTGAAGAAATTCTTCTTTTATATTTCTTAATCTTTTTAAAATATCTACAATTCTTATACTTATAGAATTTAAATCATTATTTAGTGATTTTGAAATTTTAATTTCTGATCATTTTAATTGTCATGAATATAGTTTATTAATTAAATCTTTTAATTCATTTATTGGTTTGTCATAAATCTTTTGAATGACAAGTAATATTATCATTAATTCAATAAGTGCACTTAAAATAATCCAAATGTTTATAGAATCTGGATTTATAATATAAGCTATTCAAATATCTCATATTATTATTAAGATGATTATTATTAATGCCATAATGATTATTTATTAAT
>CAYNHJ010000117.1:0-2108 GCA_964397125.1 uncultured Candidatus Peribacteria bacterium | reverse complement strand
GAAGATTATCAGAAGATATAGATTTTATTAAATCATCAGAAAGTATTTGTCATACGGAGATAACTTTAGTATCTCATCATAAAGCTTTATAACTATTTTCTAAAAGTTCAAAAAATTTATTAATATCTTCCTTTCCATCATCTTCTGTTATCATTTTCAATCTTCTATTATCTTCCTTCGTAAATCCCCAAAAAACTTTTTTAGCAAATTTAGCAGCAATTTTATTTGTTAATCAAGGAATAGTATCCGATTCATGAACATAAATTTTTTTTCTCAAAATAGCTCAAGCTAACACAACTGGTAGAGCAACGTACCCACCTTTACAAAAAATTATATCAATTTTATTTTTATACAGAAAATAGAAAGACTGAAAAAAACCAACTATTAATTTAAACAAATCAAAAAAATTTTTTAAAATAGAAAGAAAGGACAAATATCTTCTTATTTTTCAAGATAAAATTGAATAAAATTCTATCTCCAAATCCTCAGCTATCTTTTGTTCTAAAGAATCTTTTTCTCATATTCGAAATATTTTCAAATTATCTTCTTGTAAATCTCAATCAATTAACTTTTTATTCTTTAAAATATATTCAACCAAAGCTTTTATAGGAAAGATATGTCCTCAGGTTCATCATCCAACAAAAGCTATTTTCATTATTTTCAAAAATTATCATTCTAAAAGTATAATTCTCATCATTTTCTAAAAAATAGAAAATAAATTATATTCTAAAAAATAGAAAACAATATCAACAACAAATTTAAAACATTTACTCTAAATCTTTCTTCATTAAAAAATCTATCAAATTCATCCAAACAATTCCTTCATATTTTTGGGTAAAAAACAATTCATCCATACTTACAACATATTTAGGCCAATTATCTTTAATTTTCAACAAATTTCAAAATTCTCTTTCAATAGCTTCCTCATTATCTAACAAATAAGCAACCTGTATATATACTTTTTCTCAATTTTTTTCTGCTACAAAATCTATTTCCTTATCATACCAGATTCAAACATATACTTTATATCATAAAATTCTCAAATAATTGTAAACTATATTTTCTAAAAACTGATTTATCTCAACTTCTGGTTTAAAACCAACTATAGCATTTCTTAATCCTAAATCATTCAAATAAACTTTTTGATTTATTTCTAAAATTCTCTTTCATCTTATATCATATCTTGGGACAAAATGAAATAAAAAACTCTTTCCTGAATAATATAAATAATTCAAAACTGTTTCCAAAGATATTTTTACACCCTGATTTTTTAAAAAATTTAAAATATTTTTACCATTTATAAAATGTCATACTTCTTTAAACAAATATTGATGTATAAGCTGTAACAATCATATATTTCTAATTTTAAAATATTCAACAATATCTTTTATAAAAATTGTATTATAAATTCATCTCAAATAATCAAATTTTATTTCTTCATCTTCTTTCATAAGTACAATAGCTGGTAATCAACCAAATTTCAAATATTCAAAAAAATTCTGTTTTGTATTATGTTTTTTTGTAAAATCTAAATATTCTTTATAACTTAAAGGATAAATTTGTTTTACTGTATATCTTCATCTTAGATTTGTAGCTATATCATCAGACAGTAACTTACTATTTGAACCGGTAATATAAATAATAGCTCTCGGATATTTTGTAAAAATATGAAGAATAAATTTTTCCCATCAAATAATTTCCTGAATTTCATCTATTCAAATAAAAAATATATCTGTTTTAAGATTCTTTTCGAATTCTTGAAAATATCTATATAAATCTTGATAAGTTTTAATAAAATCAAAATCTAATAATTCTTTATTCACATAAAATATTTGTGTTTTACTAAATTTATATCTTGTAAGCAACTGATTAATAACATATAAAAGAAAATAACTTTTCCCAACTCTTCTTTGTCAAACAATCACTTTTATAAAATTTGAAAAAATATCTTTTGTAAGTCTATCATAAATTTTCCTTTTTTTAACATTATTTATAACTTTTTCATAAAATTCTATCATAATTTAACTATTTAATTTTTTTTAAAATTATTCTATTACACTAGAATAATATTAAAAATTCATTAAAATTCAAGCAAACTAAATTAATAA
>CAYNHJ010000116.1:0-2121 GCA_964397125.1 uncultured Candidatus Peribacteria bacterium | reverse complement strand
AACTAAGAAAAAAGTATGGGATAAAGACTATGAAGTTTTGTATGACCTGTTAACCAGATATAATAGAAAGTTAGCTAAATATACACTGTTGCACAATCCCAATTCCAGTCAGGACTACAAAAAAATAATTGATGATTTATTGAGAGAAAGTAAAATAGTTTTGGTAGACTTATCTACTGCAAACGAAGAAACGCAAAAAACATATATTACAAGGTTGTGTAAATTTATTTTTAATAATTCTATGAATAAGTTTACCAATGATGAGACTCCTGAATACATTCAAATGTATTTTGAAGAAGCGCACAACATTTTTCCAAAGGATGATAAAGATTTAAAAAATATTTACAATAGATTGGCAAAAGAAGGAGCAAAATTAAATATTGGTATTAGCTATTCTACTCAAGAGGTAAGTTCAATATCTCCAAGTATATTAAAAAATACTCAAAATTGGTTTATTTCACATCTTAATAATAAAGATGAAATAAAAGCATTGGAGAAATATTATGATTTTGAAGATTTTAGTAAGAGTATTTTAAAAAATAGCGATGTTGGATATGCCAGAGTTAAAACATATTCAAATAATTTTATTATTCCAGTGCAAATAAAAAAATTTGAGGTGTGATATGGGATATTTAAAAGAAAAATCTTCAAAAATAAATCAGCAAAGAATTATTAAAAATGAAAAAGTTAAATCATATCTAAAAAAATGTTTTATACCGAATAATTTAGATGATATAACAGAAGTTGATATTAATGAAATTCAATTTGATAAAAATTCAATCAAATCGGCTATCAACGATGAAATAAAATATGTAATTGCAATTGATGGAGGCTATCAAATAGTTGAACTTGATAATAGATACCCTTCTACTAAATTAGCATTTTATAATGTGGGATATATAGAAATAGACCTAGAAAAAATTAAAAGCTTCGAAAAAGAACAAATCATCGACCCTGATGATTTTCATCAATCCAAACAATTTGGAGATTTTCAATTTGTATTACCTGTAGAAAATATAAAATTAAAAGGAAAAAATTTTAAAGATAGCATTAGAAAAACTATTTATGAAGATATTTTTTCAACTGCCAGTATAGTTGAATTTAAATTGATAGATACTTTAAAATGGTTAGTTTTTGAAGAATATAATGATGGAAATGGAATTTTTGAAATAAAGTGTACCAATGAACAATGTGATGAGAGGATAATTTTTAAAAAGAAAAACAAATATGATGATACAATAAATGATATTGTTGTTTGTCCTAAATGTGGTAATGTGAATTATATTACAGATATTTTTGAATTACATACTTTAGTCGATGATTTTAGTGGAGCTAATAGTATAGTATCGTATGTGATGAGTGCATTTGAAATTATTTTAATGTTTACAATTTATAAAATTTTGTATTTAAAAAGAAAAGATTTATTGCCTAATATTCTCTTTATAAAAGATGGGCCATTAGCAATGTTTAGTCGTTTAGATGATTTTCAATTTAAAAAAGTTAGACCATTTATAAAATTTTTAAATGAATTGTCTTTAAGAGAAAGCAAATCTTATGTTAATTTTGTAGGATTAGATAAATCAGGCTTATTTGTAGATCATTTAAAGAAAATAGAGTATAGATTGAAAAACTCAACTTTATTAATTCCGGATGTGCCTTATATGAAAAAATATATTACAGGTGAAACTGATTCGTTATTTGGTTATAAAACATATTTTGGCAGGAAAATGATGTTTAAATTTGATGAAAAACTGTCTTTTGTGTTTGATTTGCCTTTACCTTATTTGACTAAATATGGTGAACCAAAAGATTATGAGATGTATTTTTCTAAAAAAACAGATCCTAATGAATATATGAATATATTTAATATTATAAAAACATTAATATATCTGAAATGTGATTTATATGATAATTCATTTTTACCTATTGCACTTATTAATAAGGCTGTTTCTCTTGCAGATAAACCAAGTGCACAATTATTAAAAATTTTTGCTCAAGACTTATTAAAAAAATAGTTTTAAAATATTCAATTTTAATAAAAAAGTAGATGGAAATATATTAATTGTGAGAAAAAACTTATTATCTATCCAAAAGAAGTAATGAAAGCTTCACATAGTGATT
>CAYNHJ010000115.1:0-2148 GCA_964397125.1 uncultured Candidatus Peribacteria bacterium | reverse complement strand
TTATGTAAACATAACAAATTATCCACTTTTAAAGCTTCTTCTAAGTTTACTTTTCAGTCATCAAAAATCTTTTCCAAATATTTACAAATTTCTCTTTCTGCAACCTTGCTTTTTAGTTCTTTTATAATTTCTTTAAATATTTCATCATTTTCTCACTTTTCATCCCTTAATTCTTCCAACTTATTTTTTAGTCTTTCGACCCCTTGACTAATCAAATTAAACCTTATTTTTTGTTTTCAAATTTTTAAATCTACCACCACATCTTCACAATTTAAATCTGTTAAATTCCTATCTATCCACTCAACTAATTTTTCATACTTACTTTTTTCATATTTACTAGCCATTTTACTTTTCATTACTAAATAAAATTAACTATCTTTATCCAAACTTCTTACACAAAACAAAAGTTCTTGCCATAATACATACAAATAATCTACTTTCTCTTCTATTTTTCAAGTTAGAATATATTTTCCCAAAAACTTATTCAAAATATCATCATATTTACCTTTGGACCTTTCTTTAAATCTTCACAAATTATAAACAACATCTGCTATAATTTTTTGTTTTTTAATCACATCTTGCTCTATTCTCAACTTTTTCAACATAGTAAAAATTTTATAAACAAATGATGAATTTTCGTTGAAAAATTCTAACTCTTTTTCTGATAAATTACCAATTTGTCCTATTATAGACAAACTTTCATCATCTGATAAAACCACATTTTGCCAAGACCAGTATGAATGAGTCATCAATCAAGATAAACAATCAATAGAACTAACTTCATTAAAATTCTTTTTTAACTTTTCTTTTGCCTTTGATAGATTTTCATCAGCCCACTTAACTCAATATCTTATAGGAGTTTTGTGATAAATAGTAGATATTCACAAACTAAAATGTAAAAATTTATTTCTACCTACAAATTCTTTAAAACTTTCATATAAAATATTCAAAAATTTAGCTAAATATCTTGGATGAACTATAAACGCAAAATCATCACCTCCTGCATAAATTGTATAAACAAAATCATCCAATCCTTCATTTTGGATTTTATCTAATAAATATTTTCACCAAAACCATTCAAGCAAATTTGAAAAAGTCATAAGTCTTGAAACTTTCCGCCAAGATCTTGAAAACTTTATTCAAACAGTATCTGTTAAAAATCCATATTGAATAGTTTGTCAAAGAAAATCTATGTCTCATTTTATTATTCTTAAATATTTCCAATCTGTATCCTCCAAAATATCTTCAAAACTTTTTACTTTTGAATCCTGCAAAGGAACTTGTATATTTATCCATTTAGAATATAAACCATCCGGCAAATCAATAGAATTTATTTTAAAAGAAACTTTTAAATCTTTACCCAATTCTTCTTTAAAAGCTTTTAAAACCTCAAAATCATCAATATTAACTTTTTCTGATTTTACTATTCTTTCTCAAATTTCTGTCTCTAACTTGCAAACTTCGCAAAAACTTTCAGGTTCACCAGCAAAATCTTTTAAACATCATTTACATTTATATAATTTTTTCTCACTATTTAAGATATCTTCCAAAATTTCCAATTTATACTTTTCAAAATCAGTTCTTTGCTCTCTCAAAGAAGAAATCATTTCTGAAAATTTAAAATATGGTGTCTCCCTTTGAGATAGATTTTCCTTGTTCTTTCAAATAATATCTGATAAAGTATAATCATCAAATTTTGATAAAACAAAATTAATCTTTCATTTAAAGTATTTTAATAAAGTTTTATAAATTTTTCATTTAATTTCATTAAATTTATCTCCATTTAATTTATTTGTTAAAATAAAAAATTTTCAACCACTTTGAATAAGAACTGATGCTCTTGTAAGATTTAGCTCTTTCAAAAGATATTCTATAATTATTTCTTCCAGTAGTCTAACTAAAAGAGATTTTCACCTCAATCTTTTACTAGCTTTATCATTAGATTTTAAAGTATTTAAAATATATTCTTGAATTCAATAAAACTCTCAAGCTATAACAGAAGGTTTGTATTCATCCTCACAATCTCAGCTTGAACAAAAAATTAATCTTTTATTTTCCTTTTTAGATACATTTCATACTTTAATAATATGTGTTCAAAACTTTAATTCAAAGTTTTGAAAATCTTTAAACTTTAGCTCATTATTTCAA
>CAYNHJ010000114.1:0-2165 GCA_964397125.1 uncultured Candidatus Peribacteria bacterium | reverse complement strand
TGAATTGTTGAATTGATTAATACTAAATAATAATGAGATATTATTATCTTTAAATGATAAATTTGCTTTTGTATATAATCCAGAAAAGTTGTATTTAAAAATTTATAGAAAATGATGAGAAGAATATTCTCAGGTTGGCGCATTAAATAAAGAGGATGTTTTTACTAAAGATTGAAAGCTTAATTTGGGTAAATTAGAAGAGATTGACAAATATCTGAGTAAAGAGTTTTGACCTGATTGGGATCGTTATATTATTTGAAATAGTTTTTGGGAACGTTGTAGAAAGATAGAAAAAAGTTTTTTTGCTTATTTAAAAGAAAAGGGTGAAACAATTCAATCAGTAGAATCTCAAGTTATTAACAAATATGAGCAGTTAAAAAAATTGGATCCAGAAACTGTTAAAAAATATGAGCCTTACAAGTCAATTTATAACAAGTTTAAAGAATTTTGGAAAAAAAGATGAAAATCTAATCAAGAAGCAGAAAGATTAGCTGTAAAGAGCACTAAAGATGTTATATTGAAGACATTAAGTTTAGTATATTGATTTGTTAAATTTCCTTTTAAAATGTTGAAATGGTGAACTATTTTTTGACTTATTTGAATAGGAGGACTTTATTATGACTGGCATTGAGATCATGAGTTAGATACATATAATTGGTTGAAACAGCATTTCCCAGAATTGATGGATTCAATTACTACTTGATGATTAGTTATTGTTTGAACTTATGGTTTATGATGGGTTTTAGAAAAGTTGGGTCTTAAAACATTATGAGAATTTTTTAGAAAAAATGGTGTAAAAATTTGAATATGAGCAGCAGGTGTTAAGTTGTTTTTTGATTTATGATGATATGAAAAAGCTATAGAGTTATTCTGAAAATTAAAATCAGGAGAGAAATAATTTTATAAATTTAAGATTAATAAATGTCATTAACAAACAAACAATTAGATAGTTTTATAAATCAACTTCCTGATTCGGTTAAACAAAATACAAATATAGACGAATTACTTAAAAAATTAGAAAAATCAAAGGATGAAGAAAAAATAAAAATAATTGAACAAATTGATAAAGAATTAGAGCAATTGTTGAAGTGAGAAATGAATATTGAACTTTCCCAGCAAGATAAAGAAAAATTAGAAAAAATAAAAAAACAAATAGATCAATTTAAACAAAATTTAGAAGATTTAAAAAAGCAAGTCTGACAACTTCCTAAAAAAGATGTTGAGAAGTTAGGTGCTAAAATTTTTACTATTTCAGAAAATATAGAAGAAAATTGATTTGATTGAAAAGATGAGAATTGAATATTTTGATTTTTTAGAAATATTTTGAAATGGATTGAAAGTTTATTATGATTTTGATCTTCTTTGTGAAAAATTTCTACTACTTTTGAAAAGCTATGATATTGAGAATCTAAGGATATTGAAAAAGTTTTAAAGTTGATTTGAAATATAAAGTTTAAAGATTTAAAAGATTTTTATGAAAATTTAAAAAAAGATAAAGATTTAAAAGTGTATATTGAAAAATTCGAACATCACGATAACCCTTGGATACCAAATTTTATTGAGAAATATACGGATAAATTAATTAATTGATTTAAAGATTTTTTCAGAAATAAAATTGAATTTGAAAATGAACAACAAAAGAAAATTGCAAGTTATATTGTTTTAACTTTGTTATTAAATAAAGATTTTTTTGAAAAAAAGGAAGATAGTTGAATAACTAGATTTGTAAAAGATAAAATAGGTTTTTGACAGACTCCTGAAGAAAAAGTCGATGATATGACAATTGACGATTTATTAGAGAAAATGTTTCCTCATGGTCTTTCGGATTTTCTAAGGGATTATGCCTTACCGGCGAAGGGAGTAAAGTTGATAAATTTTAAAAATTCAGATAGTTTACCTAATGATACAGAGAATTTAGAAGAAAAACAGATTAAGATTGGAAACTATATAGTGTATTTTAGACCTAAAACTGAGGTAATAATTGAAAAAAATTGACAAAGATATAGATTTTTAGGTGGAAAAATAAATGGTAAAGAAATTAAGGTTTCAGACATTAATAATATTGATTTACAATGAGATGAAATAGTAATTAAACTGTCAAATTGAAAGATAAAAAAAATTGAAAAATCAAAGGTAATTAATTTGTTAAAAAAATTGGATGATTC
>CAYNHJ010000113.1:0-2186 GCA_964397125.1 uncultured Candidatus Peribacteria bacterium | reverse complement strand
TTTTAATATTTTTAACTATGAAAAAATTTAGGCCGGATGTAGTGGTATCAGATTTTGATGGAACTATAACAAAAAAAAGAATATTGGAAACTGATAAAAATTGAAAGGTTATAAGAGAAAAAATTGTTCCTTCATTAATTTCAATATTAAGAGACAATTGAGTTTTAGATGAAGATTATTCTAAAAGAGCTAAAGAGCTTTATGAAAAATATCATAGGTTCGAAGTTGATCCAAATATTTCATATGAAGAAAAGTTTAAAGCTATGGAATCTTGGTGGAAGGAGCATTTTGATCTTTTAAAAGAAAAGTGATTAACTTTAAACCATATTAAAGAAGCTGTTTATCATCCTGATATTCAAATAAGAGAAAAATTTGATGAGTTTTTAAAGATTTTAAGAGAAAGAAATATTCCTTTAATCATTTTCTCTTCTTCAGGATTAGGAGTACAATCTATCAAATTAGTTTTTGAAAAATTTGGTTTATCTTTGGATAATGTTATTATTATTTCAAATGAGTTAAAGTTTGACAGGCATTGAAGATTTGTGGGAGTAGATAATATTTTACATTCAATGAATAAAAAGTTGAAAGATCATTTAGATAGAATTTGAGATATAATTTTTTGAAAGAACAATGCTTTAGTTTTAGGAGATAATTTACATGATGCTGAGATGGTTGAGTGAATTTGATTTGAAAAGATTTTTAGAGTATGATTCTTTTTACCAAAGCTAAATTCAAGAGAAGAAATAGAAGCTTGGGAGCAAAGATATGATTTAATATTATCAGCAGATGCTAGTTTTGAAGAAATTGTTAAATTAGTTGAGTAAAGTTGCAAATTTCTTGAAAAATTTATGTTGTTAATTATTATCTAGAGGAAATGAAAATTGTTTAACAGTTTTTCTAGAAAAAATGAAAATGTTTTATAGAAAAAAGTATTTAGATTTAATTAAGAAATATTTAACAAAAGATAAGTTAGTTTTGTTGGTATGACCAAGGCAAGTTTGAAAAACTACTATTATGAAGCAACTTTTTGATGAAATTGAAGAAAAAAATAAGTTGTTTTTAAATTTAGAAGAGATAAACGAAATACCTGAAAGTTTAAAGAAATTTTCTGAATTTCTAAAATTTGAATATTGATTTGATTTGTCAAGCTTTTGATATCTTTTTTTAGATGAAATTCAAGTTTTACAAAATCCAGAGACATTTATTAAAGTTTTGTATGATTCAGACGATGTGAAAGTTAAGTTAATTGTTAGTTGATCAAGATTTTGGTGACAAAAGAAAGTTTGAAGTAGTTTAGTATGAAGATGATATTTGCTAAATATTTGGCCTTTTGATTTTGAGGAATTTTTGGAAATAAAGTGAAAGAAATTGATGAATGTAAGTTGGGATTTGATAAAAGATTATGTTGAAGAATATTTAATTTTTTGATGATATCCTAAGGTTGTATTTTGAAAAACTAAACAAGAAAAGTTAGAAGAGTTAGAAAAAATTGTAGAAAGATATTTTGAAAGAGATTTTTTATATTTTTTTGAAAGATGAGAATTGTTTGATATAAAAAAAGTTTTTCAATATCTTTCTTTAAATTTGAAAAATATTGTTAAATATGATACTATAGCTACTGAGTTTTGAATTTCTAGATATAAAGTAAAAAATTTTATAAAGTTTTTAGAAGATAGTTTTTTAATATGGAGATTACCACCATTTTTTACAGACAAGTCTAAAGAATTTTCTTCTCATAATAAATATTATTTTGTTGATAATTGATTGCTAAATTATATTAGATGAAATTTTGATATTACTTTGGATAGATGATGAATTGTTGAAAATTTTGTTTTTACTCATTTGAAAAGAATAGTTAAAGAGATATATTATTATCATAAACAAAAATGATGAGAGATAGATTTTATTGTAAGTCAATTTGATAGTAATTTAAAAAGAAAAATTATGCCTGTTGAAGTTAAATCAGGAAATAGAATAGTAGTACCTAAAATTTTTTATAGTTTTTATGACAGTTATAAAGATTTAGTTGATAAATTTGTAGTTACCACTAAGGATTTTGAAGACGAAAAAGTTGTAAATTGATTTAAAGTGAATTTTGTGAAATTTTGGTATTTTTGGAAGGAGATAACAGAGTAGAATGGTGAGGAAGAAAATATTAATTTGGAATGATTATTGAGTTTATAATT
>CAYNHJ010000112.1:0-2205 GCA_964397125.1 uncultured Candidatus Peribacteria bacterium | reverse complement strand
AGAGTTTTGATATTACTAATATGAAACCTGAAGTAGTACTATTTCAGGCTTGATACTTGACGATAAAAGAACAGAAGATAGAAAATCTTTGATTTGCTGAAACTATAAAATATAAACTGAAAATACCGAATATAGAGATAAAATTAAGTTTAAGTGAGATATTAATAGATTACCTAACTAAAACATCACCTACTACTCAATATCAATTAAGAGAAGAATTAGCAAAGATTTTTATAAACTGAGAAGTAGAAAAATTAGAAGATGTAATAGAAAGATTATTTGCATCAATACCTTATACAAATTATGTAAGAAATGAGATAGCAAAATATGAATGATATTATGCTTCAGTGTTTTATGTATATTTGCAAAGTTTAGGATTTGATATAATATGAGAAGATGTAAATAATGTATGAAGAGCAGATTTAACTTTGATAGCAGGTAGTAAAGTGTATATTTTTGAGTTTAAAGTAGATACTAAAGAGTCGCCATTAAAACAGATAATAGAAAAAGAGTATTATAAGAAATATCAATGAAAATATGAAGAAATTTATTTAGTTTGAATAAACTTTTCTAGTGAGAAAAGGAATATAGAGAAAATAGAAATTAAAAAAATTTAATTTAATTTTTATTATTAAATTTTATAAAAATTTTTGAAATTTTTCTTGAAAATTTAATAATGATTTTTATAAAATTGTTGGAATTTACTTTTTTATATTTTTAAATGGAGATAGTAAAAAGACAGAAATATTTAAATAAAATTTTGCAAAATATAAAAAATATTGATGAGATTTTGTTTTTGATTTGACCGAGACAGGCTTGAAAGACTACTTTACTAAAATCGTTAGTTTATTTTTGATATTTTAATGAAAAAGAAATTATTTTTTTGGAATGAAATACTTTTTTTGAAAATCAGATAGATAGTTTTTGAAAATTTATTGATTATTTAAAATTAAATTTTGATTTAACAAAGTATAAGATTTTAATAATTGATGAGGCTCAACTTGTTCCAAATTTATGAAATATTTTGTTTCAATTTATAAACGAGATTAGAAGATGAAAGTACAATTTAAAACTTATAGTTAGTTGAAGTTGAAGTTTACAAATTTTTAGGAATTTAACAGATTCATTAGTAGGTAGGAAATATGTAATTAAAGTTTTCCCTTTTGATTTCCAGGAATTTTTGAAAGTTAAGTGAAAAAATTATTTTTTTTCTGATTCAAGGATAGCTATAGATCAGTATTTAAAATTAGTAAAAGAATATTGGCTTTTTGGTGGTTATCCAAAGGTTGTTTTAGAAGAATCTGTAAGTCAGAAATTTTATTATTTAAAAGAAATTTATCAATCTGTAGTAGAAAAGGATATTAGGTATCTGTTAAAAGAAAATGAGATTTTAAATTTAAATAAAGTTTTGTTGGAAATAGGTAAGACTTTGTGAAGTCAAATAACTTTTTCTCAAATAGTTGAAAATGCTGGAGTTAAAAGATATGAATTTGAAAAAATTAAATTTATTTTAGAAAATACTTTTTTGATTAAATCTATTTGACCATATATAAGTTGAAAATTAAAAAAAGAAGTCAAAAAGAAAGAAAAAATTTATTTTTTGGATATGTGAATTTTGAGATTGATTTTGTGATATACTTTCGAAAATGTAGAAGTTTTTATTTGAAAAATTGTTGAAAACTTTGTTTTTTCTCAAATTTTTTATAATTTGGAAGAACATCAAGATTTGTATTTTTGGGCTAGTTATAATGAGGTAGAGATTGATTTTATAGTAAAAGACTTGATAACTGGAAAGCTTGTTTGTATTGATGCTAAACAAAAAGAAAAAGATAATATTCCTAAGTGATATTTAATTTTTTGTAAAAACTTGAAAGATTATATAAAAAAGTTTATAATCACTACTAAATATTTAATAAAGGATAGAAATGAAGATTGCAAATTTAGATTTTTACCTTATGTACTGTTGCCTTTGATTTTTAAAAAATAAAGTCTGCTTTTAACAAATTAAAACCAACTATTGATGCTGTTGAAAATTACCTTAGACAACTTAAATCAAATTAAATTGTTGCCTGATGAGAAAAAATGATTGGAAGAACTTTTAAAATTAGCAAAAAAGAAATGATTTGACGTTTATCTTTTTGGAAGTAGATTGAAGTGATTTTGAGCTGATATTGATTTGATTGTAAAATCTGATAAATATATTAG
>CAYNHJ010000111.1:0-2213 GCA_964397125.1 uncultured Candidatus Peribacteria bacterium | reverse complement strand
TCTCTTCACTCTTTTACAAAAATGGCAAAATTTAACGATTTCTCTTGAATTAAAACAGAGTTTAAAGAATTTTTTTGATGTTAGATATACCTATAATACAAATGCTATTGAATGAACTACTTTTTCTGAAAAAGAAACTGCTCTTGTTTTAAAAGGGCAGACTATTTCTAATCATCCTTTAAAAGAACATTTAGAAGTAATAAATCATAAGAAGGCTTTTGATTTTATTTGGAATTTAACAAATTGATTGGATAAATCTAACAAAAGTTGGTTAGAAATTTTTTCTGAAGAAAATGTTTTAAATATCCATAAAATTTTGTTAACCAATATAAATGACCCTTATGCTTGAGTCTATAGAGATGTTAATGTAAGAATTGCTTTTTCAACAGCAGTTTTACCAAGATATGAAAAAGTACCTGATTTAATGTATAATTTTTTTGATGAATTTAAAACTAAATTTGAAAAATTAGATTTAAATAATTTGGAAGAAGTAGTAAGATATTGATATGATCTTCATTTACAATTTGTTAAAATTCATCCTTTTATTGATTGAAATTGAAGAACAGCAAGGCTTTTGATGAATATGCGATTTTTGCGATCTTTAAATGTAGTTGATGTAATTTATTACAAGTATAGAAATCAATATGTCTTGTCATTAGAAAAGTCTAGTGAAGATATAAATTATTATTATGATTTTATGAATAAAAATTTTGAAGAATTTTTAGTTGAAATTTTTGAAATAGTTGAAAATAAAATTTATTGGAAATATTAAAATTAGAAATTCAACACCGGTGTTGAATTTTATTTTTATTTATTTATAATATATAAAAATTTATTAATATTATGTAATACTATTGATGAATAAAAAAGAAATTTTTATTAATTACATTAAAGAATATTTAGAAACTCCTTTGGAAGAATTTTATCCTAGATTACAAAAGTTTAATCTTTTGAAGAAAACAAGAAAAGTTTATGTTATAGTTTGACCAAGGAGAGCAGGAAAAACTTTTTATTGTTATCAAATTATTGATTTTTTATTAAAAAATTGAATAGATAAAAAACAAACTTTGTATTTGTATTTAGAAAATGATGAATTTTATCCTTTAACTACTGAGGATTTAAATTTAATTCTTGAAACATATTTTGAAATTGTTTGATATGATAAAAATAAACAATATTTTATTTTTTTAGATGAAATACAAGAAGTTGAAAATTGGTCTAAATTTGTTTTAAAAGTTTATTCTTCTTTTAAAAATGTTAATTTAATATTAACTGGTTCTTCTTCTAAACTTTTATCTTCAGAAATTGCTTCTTGACTAAGATGAAAAGCTTTAACTTATACTATTTTACCTTTAAATTGGAAGGAAGTTTTGATATTCAAATGATTTAAAGAAGAAAAAAATTATTCAAAAACAAAATTTTTACAGCTTAAAAGTATTTTCAATGAGATTTTAATATATTGAATGTTTCCTGAAATAGTTTTACAAGCAAATTATAATGATAAATTAAATATTTTAGCAGATTATAGTGATTTAATTTTTTATAAAGATATAATTGACAGATTTTGATATAAAAGTACAAAAAAATTAAAATGATTTAAAAAAGTTTTAATTTCCTATATGGGAAGTTTAATAAACTATTCTAAATTAGCCAGGGATTTATGAGTTGAATATAATACTATTTTAAATTGGCTTGAATGATTTAATAGTAGTTTTTTTGTTTTTGAACTTAAAAATTTTAATTTATCATTAAAAAGACAGATTAAAAGTTTTTCTAAGATTTATATTTTGGATAATGGTTTTTATACTTTAAATTTCAGACATTATAAACAGGATTTGTGAAAATATTTTGAAAATTTTGTATTTTTAGAATTTAGAAAAAAATGATTAAAAGAGTGAGAGAATATTTTTTATTTTAAAGATAAAGATTTTGATATAGATTTTTTGATTTTTGATGATAAAGTGTATTTTGTAAATGCTACTTATATCTTAACTGATGATAATTTTGAAAGGGAGGTTGTAAAACTAGCTGAAGCTTCAAAAAAATATAATATTTGAGCAAAACTAGTGTACTATGAAAATTATACTAAATATGATAGTTTTGAAAATGTTGAGTTTGTTAGGTTTGATGAAATTTTAGAATGGTGAGAATAAGCTTAAAAAAATTTTTAAGACCCCGAGGAGTTAAAATCCTCGGGGGCAAAGAAGTTATTT
>CAYNHJ010000110.1:0-2236 GCA_964397125.1 uncultured Candidatus Peribacteria bacterium | reverse complement strand
TTATTGGATAGGACATTTAGTTTTGTTGTATACAAACAAGGATTTGTCAGAAGATGAACTTAGAAGATTATCAGAAGATAATATTTTTGTTAATAATTCTTGGATAAAAAATATTTTACCAAGTCATCCTTTGAGGCAGGTTATTAATTTGTGAAATAAAGTTTTTACTTGAAAGTGATGGTTTAAAAATTTTATAGAGAAAATCTTATGATGAAGTATTTGAGATTTTTTAGAAAATTTAATAAAATTTATTCGGCTTCCTTTGATGATAAGAAAAAAAGAAAAAATGTGAGTTAAATGATGGGGTATAATTATTTCTGATAAAATGTTAAAATTTCATTGAAAAGATATAAGAAAGAAAGTGAATTTGTTGATGAGGATTGATTAAGATAATTTAAACAAAGATGTTCTAAATTAGTAAAAATGATTAAATGATCTTTTGATCCCCGGGTTTAAAACCCCGGGGTCCATGATTAAAGAATTTTAATTTTAGAACAAATTTAAAGATGTTCTAATAGATTTAATAGATTATATTTATTTATTTAGAAAATTTTTAAATACTATGTTAACTTATGATGAAGCATTGAGGTTTGAGATATTTAAAAATGGAGAATATAAGGATTTTTTATCTTATTTAGATAGATTGGATATAATTTTTGATATTTGAGCATATAAAGGATTTTTTTCAGAATATATTTTGTCTAATTGATATAAATGAGATTTAGTTTTAGTTGAAGCAGTTGAAGATTTTTTAAATGAAGCAAGAAATAATTTAAATAGATTTAAAAATAAAATAATTTATGAAAACTGTTTAATAGACGTGTCTTGAAATAAAGACTTCTATATAAATCTTGATAGACCTTGACAGAGTTGACTTTATTTTATGAATAGTTTGGAATTTAAAAAAGATTTAAAGTTTTTTGTTAATAAGAAAGTTTTAAAATTAGAAAAATTTAAAAGATGTAGATTAAAAGAAATAGTTGATAAGTATTGATATTGAGATATGGGGTTAAAGATGGATATTGAATGAGAGGAATTGAAAGTGCTTTTTGAAATACAAGTTGTTAGAAAATTTAAATTTTTTATGGTAGAATATCATTTATTTAATGAACAGATGAAGAAGGATTTTAATTTTTTAGTGAATTTGTTGAGGAAATATTTTGATTTGAATATAAGAGTATCAAAGTATACTGAGAAAATAGGGATTTTAATTTGAAGAAAAAAAGAGATGATGAAAATTTATTAACATCTTTAGTAGAAGATGCTTATTTAGATGACTTTTCATATTAAAAAGTTAGGTACAAAAATAACTTTTTTATTTTCTAATTTTTTTCTACTATAATATCTTTTGTAGTTTTAATATAAAAATTTACTCTTTTTCAGTATTGCTTTTCAAAAGAATAAAAAATTTTTGGAATTCATAAAGAATTTGATGATTTAACTTCTATTGGTATAAATTTTTCTAATCCATCGTAAATAAAGTCTATTTCTGATTTAGAAATTTTTTTGTAGATTTTTATTTCATCAGAATTATATTGTTTTGATTTTTGAAGTTCGTTAAAAACAAAATGTTCATTCAGTTTTCAAATATCCCATATATTAAAACTTTTTTTTAGAAAGTTTAAAATTCAAACATCGACAAAATAAGCTTTTGGAGAGGAGGAGTATTCTTTTTGTTTATTTGTATAAAAAGGATAAACTAAAAATAAAAACATTGTCTTTTCTAAAATTTTCAAATATTTTTCAACTTGTCTTGTTTTTATTCAAAGATAGTTTGCTATAGATTCTTTTTTAACCAAATTTCATATTTGAGTTACAAAATAGGAAAAAAATTTTTTGAAGTCTATTATTTCCTTTTCAGATAAAAAGAAATTTATATCTTTGTCTATATATTTTTTTATGATTTTTTCTAAGTTTAAGATTTTTTCTTCTTTAGTTTTTGCTAAAACTACGGAAGGATATCCACCAAATTTTTAACAGTGTTGTTTTTCAAACTTGTCTTGGTCCTAAAAGAGGAATAAGTTTTTCTTTTTCTAAAGCTTTATAAATTTTGTTCAAATAATATCATCTACGAAAAATTGTCATTTATGTTAAATTTTAGTACTTAAAAGTTAAGTATTTTATAATTTTTTGTATAAAAAAATCAACTGGATGTTGAAATGTTGTGATAGATTGATGATATTACAGATAAGGAGTTTAAAGTTAAATCGTCAGATGGTTATGAAACTAAAATAAC
>CAYNHJ010000109.1:0-2270 GCA_964397125.1 uncultured Candidatus Peribacteria bacterium | reverse complement strand
TGAGTTTTATGAGTTTAGCAATTTTCCTACCTTGAAAAACTAAAATTACTGGACTTAAAACACTTAATTTAAAAGAATGCAAAAGAATTGATGCTATGAGGGATGAATTAAGAAAATTATGAGTTGAAGTTGAAAGTGATGAGAGTAGTATTATTATTTGAGAATATAAACCTTTTTTTCTTTCTCCTGTAAGGAGAGAGTACCTGAAAGGGGAGAGAGGTATCATAAAAATAAAAACTTATAATGACCATAGAATAGCAATGACTTTTTGAGTATTAGAAACATATTTAAAAAAGAAATATAAAGAAAAAATCAAGATATTAAATCCTGATTGTGTTGCAAAAACTTATCCAAATTTTTGGGAAGATTTAAAAAATTGGGGAGAAATGGAAAATTTATTAAAAATTAATTAAAAAAATTATGTGAAGTAATAAGATAAAAGCATCTGATATTTTTGTAAAATCACTTGAAAAACATTGAGTGAAAACTATTTATTGAGTTCCTGGAGAAGAAAATTTAGATTTCCTAAATTCTTTAAAAAAGTCTAAAATAGAATTAATTCTTACTAGAAATGAACAAACAGCTGTTTTTATGGCAGCAACTTATTGAAGAATAACTTGAAAAGTTGGTGTAGCATTGGCTACTTTATGACCTTGAGCCACAAATATGATGACTTGAGTTGCTTATGCTCAACTTGGTTGAATGCCAGTTTTGGTAATTACTGGACAAAAACCAATAAAACAATCAAAACAAGGTTTTTTTCAAATTATTGATGTAGTTTGAATGATGAAACCAATTACAAAATATTCTCAAACTATTTTTTCAGCTCATAGAGTTTCTGATATTGTAAATTCTGCTATAAAAATTGCAGAAGAAGAAAAACCTTGAGCTGTCCATATAGAGCTTCCAGAAGATATTGCTTCTGAAAATATTGAAATAAGTGAAGAAGATATTCAAACAATTCCTTATTCAAGAAGATGAGTTATTGATGAAAAAATGCTAAAAATTTTAATTGAAAAATTAGAAAAAGCAAAATCTCCAATTATATTAATTTGAGCAGGTGCAAATAGAAAAAGAATAACAAAATATTTAAGTAAATTTATAGAAAAATATAATATTCCATTTTTTACAAGCCAAATGGGAAAATGAGTAGTTGATGAATCAAAAAAACAATATATTTGAACAGCAGCACTTACTCAAAATGATTATATTCATAAATGTTTAAATAAAACAGATTTAATTTTATCAGTAGGTTATGACAGTATAGAAAAACCAACTCAAATTATTGTAGATGGAAAAACTGAAATAATTCATATTAATTTTACTTCAACAAATATGGATTCAGTTTATTCTCCTAGTTTAGAAGTAATTTGAGATATCTGAAATATTTTTTGGAAATTAACTGAAGAAAAAATAAATTCTATAAATTGGACTTTTGAAGAAATTTATAAAATTAATGAAATTAATAAAAAACAAATTGGTGAAAATCTAAAATTAGAAAATTGAAGTGATATTATGATGCCAAGAAAATTAGCAAAAGACTTAAGAGAAATTCTAGATAAAGAAGATATTTTAGCTTTAGATAATTGACTATATAAAGTTTGGCTTGCTAGAAATTATCCAGCATATAAACCAAATACTATATTATTAGACAATGCACTTGCTACAATGTGAGCATGATTTTCATCAGCAATGGAAGCAAAAAGATTAAATCCAAAAAATAAAGTAGTTTGTATAACAGGGGATTGAGGATTAGTTATGAATTTATGAGATTTAGAAACATCTATTAGACTAAAATTAGATTTAGTAGTAATTGTTTTAAATAATTCAAATTATGGAATGATTAAATGGAAACAAAAAAATGCTTGATTTGATAATTTCTGACTAGATTTTTTAAATCCAGATTTTATTAAATTAGTAGAAAGTTTTGGTTGAACAGGTTTTAAAGTAGAAAATAAAAAAGATTTTAAAGACACACTAAAAAAATCAATAAACACCAAATGATTAGTACTTATTGATTTAAGTTTTGAATATCCTAATGATATTAAGTAGATTTATTTTCACTTAAAAGCATAATTTTATATTCAATATCTAATTTCTCTCAGTGTTCTAAAATATTTAATAATCCTTCTTTCACATTTCTTATATTTTCAATACTTCCTAAACTTTAAATAGTTTTATAAGATAATAAAATAGTTTTTTTATTAAAATATTTGACAGATCAAATAATAATATGTTATTATATCTTTGTCAGTGAATATATTTTAAAT
>CAYNHJ010000108.1:0-2335 GCA_964397125.1 uncultured Candidatus Peribacteria bacterium | reverse complement strand
AAAAAATTTTATTCAAAAACATAACTTAATTCCTCCAAAACAAAATGTTTTTTCTTTATTAAAAAATAGAGTTGAAACAATATTTACCATAAAGCAAAAATATTTAAAATATCAGTCATTAGATGCTTATGTAAAAGGTAAGGTTTTTAATGTTGATGCAATAGAAGCTACAAAAAAAATGATTCAAAATTTTGGAAAAAACTCAGTAAAATTAATAATTACATCTCCTCCATATTTAAAAGTTATTAATTATGGAAAATACAACTGGATTAGACTGTGGTTGCTTGATGAAAATAAGGAATTAGTCGATAAAAAAGTAACTCTTTATCATAAATTACAAAATCAAAAACTTAGTGACAATATGAATTTAGAAGAATATTCTAAATATATGTTTAAATTATTCAAAAGCTGGAAAGATATTTTAAGAGATGATGGATATGCTTTTGTTGTGATAGGTGATGTAAAGTCTAACAATTCAATTTTAAACCTTGCTAAAACAACTTGGGAAAATATAGAAAAAAGGGGAGGTTGTGGTTTAAAATTGGTTGATATATTAGAAGATGATATAGAAAGAAATGGAAAGCAAGTAAAAGTAACAAAGATATGGGGTAAGAAAAAGGGTAATGCAACAAAGATTGATAGAATATTAATTTTAAGAAAGGATTAAAAATGGGATTAATAGATAGTGCAGCAACAAAACAGGTAACAACGAAGGAAGAAAAATTTTTCAAGGAAATTACAGCTGATGAAAATTTTATCGGAAGAATTTTTGAGATAGATTATGATTTTGCCAAAATTTTAACTAATGATAGTTGGAAGTTAAATGTTAAAGGTGTTCCTCATGGAAGTTTTTTAGTGGCTATTTATCATAATGATATACATCATTCTAAACCTGAAGGGATTTTATTGAGAGTAATAGGACCTACTAAAATTCCGCAGTCTTCTGAAATTGTTGAAACGATTGTACAAAATTATATGGAACTTCCAAAATCAAGAAGTGATATTACTCCAGATTCATATACAAAACTTTATTACGAATATTCGGGACTTGAATGCAGAATTTTAGGAACAATATACTTTAATGAGAATGATGAATTTACGTTTGGTACAGATTTAGAAAATTTTTTGGGACCTCATTTATATAAAGTATATAAACCAAAAGGTGATATTTTAAAAATGATAATCAATTCTAAGAATAATTTGTTGAATGAGGATTCTTTATCTGAGGAAGAAATAGGTTATTTACGATATTCTTCCAGTAACTCCTATACATTAGAAACAGATGAATATAAAGTGCCTGTTGTAATTACTACAAACGATATTGTTGCAAGAAGAACAGCTTTTTTTGGTATGACAAGAACAGGAAAATCAAATACTATTAAAATTATTATTAGTGCCATCATGAAATTAAATAATAAGTTTGAAGAATATAATCTAAAACATAATTTAAAAAAAGGAGATGATGATTATAAATCTCCAATAGGACAAATTGTTTTTGATATTAACGGTGAATATACTTTTTCTAATAAGCAAGATGAAGGCTCAATATATGATAAATTTAGAGATAAAGTTGTTAGATTTACAATGTCCAAGAAAAAAGCAGAAAAATTTGACGATGTAAGAATGTTACAATACGATTTTTTTGATGATGAAACTTTACAAGAATCATTTAATTTATTAACAGAAGAATTATTATCTGAAGATAGCGTTCCACAATATATTCATTCATTTTCAAATATAAATCTTTTCGATACTTCTAAAGAAGAAGATGCTGAAACACCAGAGTTAAAAAGGTTTTATGAAAATCAAAGAAAAAGAAAAGTCGCATTATATAAATGTGTCCTTTATGAAGCAGGATTTAAACCTAAAAGAGGTAATAGAGAATTATTGTTTTTTTCTGGTGTCAATGGTGCTAGTATAAGAGGTTCTAGATTATCAATAGAAGAAGCTAAAGAATGGTTTATAAATAACAAAGAACTTTTAAAAGAAGTGACTTCAAACTCAACAGGTAAAAAAGTATGGGATAAAGACTATGAAGTGTTATATGATTTATTAACAAGGTATAATAGAAAACTAACAAAATATACTTCTTTACATAATCCAAACGCAAGAGATGATTTTAAAAAAGTTATTGATAGTTTATTAAGAGAAGGAAAAATTGTTTTAGTTGATTTGTCTACTGTAAATGAGGAAACACAAAGGACTTATATTACTAAACTTTGTAAATATATATTTACAAATTCTATGAATAAATTTACAAATGATGAAAATCCTGAATATATTCAAATGTATTTTGAAGAAGCGCACAACATTTTTCCAAAGGATGATAAAGATT
>CAYNHJ010000107.1:0-2462 GCA_964397125.1 uncultured Candidatus Peribacteria bacterium | reverse complement strand
TTTGAATCCAGCTAGAGTTTCAATGCCTGATATTGATACAGATTTTGAAGATATTCAAAGAGATCGTCTTATAGAATACGTTTCTAAAAAATATTGAAGAGAAAAAGTAGCAAATATCTGAACATACATGACTATGGCGGCAAGAGCAGCATTCAAAGACGTTGCTCGTGCTATGTGAATACCCTTTGAAGAAGCTAATAAAATTTCTGAATTAATTACTGAAAAAACTATTGAAAAATCTTTAGAAAATAATGAAGCTCTTAGAGAACTTGTAGAAAACGATGATGTTTTAAAACAAACTTTCGAATATGCTAAAAGATTAGAATGAACAGTAAGACAAACTTGAGTTCATGCTTGTTGAGTTATTATAGCTCCAGAATCTATTACAGAATTTACTCCTGTTCAACATCCTCCTAAACCTTGATGAAAAGAAGAAAGGGACGAAAGCAGAATCGTAACACAATACGATGGACATTATCTTGAAGACATATGACTTTTAAAAATGGATTTTTTATGACTTAGAAATCTTTCTATCATTAAAAACACTATAAAAATCATAAGAGCTAGACTACAAGCAAAATGAAAACCTTTACCTGAAATTTTTCAAAAATATTTTGAAACTATGTGATTCTATCCTCCTTTGGACGATAAAAAAGTATACGAAACTGTCTTCCAAAAAGGAAATACATCAGGAGTTTTTCAATTTGAATCTGATGGAATGAGAAGACGATTGAAAGAATTGAAGCCCACTAACATAGATGATATAATAGCTATGGTTGCTTTATATCGTCCTTGACCAATGGATTTTATTCCTTCATATATTAAAAGAAAACACTGAGAAGAAAAAATAGAATATTTACCTGAGGAAGTATATAACCAATTAAAAGAAAAATACTGAGAAGAAATTGCAAATGAAGAAAAGAAAAAAATCACAGAAGACCTTTCACCATTTATGAATGTTACTTACTGAATTCCTATATATCAAGAGCAACTTATGAGAATAGTTCAAGCTATGGCAGGATTTAGTCTTGGTGAAGCTGATCTTTTGAGACGTTGAATTTGAAAAAAGATAAAAGAAATTATAGATAAATTAAAAAAAGAGTTTATAGAAAGAGCTGAAAAATATAAATGATATAAACCAGAAACCGCTACTTATGTATATGAAAAAATGATTGAACCTGCTGCTAACTATTCTTTTAACAAATCTCATGCTGCTTGTTATGCAATTATAGCTTATCAAACTGCTTGGCTTAAAACTCATTATCCTCTAGAATTTCATGCAGCTTTGCTTCGCTCAATAGAAGAAAATACAGATAAACTTTCAAAATTGATAGAAGAATTAAAACTACAATGATTTAAAATTGTTCCTCCTCATATTAATAAATCCTTTACTCATATTGCTGCTATTTGAGATGAAATAGTTATATGACTTTTGGCTATAAAATGAATATGAGAAGAAGTAGCAGAATTCATAGAAAAAGAAAGATTAGAAAGATGAGAGTTTAAATCGTTTGAAGATTTTTTAAAAAGATGTAAAAATATAATTAACAAAAAAGTTTTAGAAGCATTAGCTAAGGCTTGAGCTTTTGATTGACTAATTTGAAGAATAACTGTTATAAAAAATGTAGATAAAATACTGTCTTGGGTTAAAAGTCTTGAAGAAACAAATCAAAATCTTTGACTTTTTGGGTGACAAATTGAAACTAAACTTAGTCTAAAAGAAGAACCAGAAAGTATAATGGATAGATTAATTTTAGAATTTGAAATTTTTAAAACTTTTATCTCTAGTCATCCCTTTGATGGCTTATTCAAACGAATTAAATGAAAATACAACTTTATTAATATGTTTAAATGAGTAGAAGATTTTGGAGAATTTAAAATTTTATGAATAGTAAAAGATATCAGAAAAGTCAGAAAAAAATGAGTTTGGATTGATATTGAAGATATTACTTGAGTTGTAAGTATATTTTTGAAAGATAATTTTGATATCAAAAAATTCGATATATTAGCAGTTTATTGATATAAATGAAAATCTGATGTTCCTAGAGTTTACGAAATACATAGATTTAAATTAGAAAATTTAATTGAAAAAGCAAAAAAAGTAGGAAAATATGATCCAAATGAAACAGTAGCTTTAATAAGAGCAAAACGTTGAATAAATATTAATAACCAAGGTTTAACTCATTCTGATGAATCAGAAAATAATATTGATACACAAATAGCTTGTAAATGTGAGTTACCAATATCAGAATCTAAGTCGGAAAAATATTCTGAAAATAACAAAGTTATTCAAGAAAAAGAAGATAAATTTATATTTCAAATACCAGAAGATATTCAAAAAATTAAAATTTTGTGCAAATTAATATCTACTAATCCAGGCAAAATTAATATACAAATTTGATGAATAACTTGTAAGATTTCTGAGGATTGTATAGAAAAAATAAAGGAAATTTGTTGAGAAT
>CAYNHJ010000106.1:0-2521 GCA_964397125.1 uncultured Candidatus Peribacteria bacterium | reverse complement strand
CTTTAAAATATAAAGGGGTAATTTTATCTATTTCTACTCTCATTGAAATCCTTTTTTATGTTTAGAAATTTTAGTATAATTTCAACTAAAAAGGGTATTTAATGGAAATTTTAAAAAATGAGATACTAAATTTTATAGATAAGTTAGAAAAATCCGAAAAAGATGATTTGCTTTATAGAGTTCAAAATTTAGTATCTGTATATCCATTTAACGAGTTTGAATATCAAATAGTTAATTTATTTGATAAACAATCCATAGTTTATAACGAATATTTAGAGTTAAGAAATAATTATATAGATAGAAATAAAAATTTATATCTATATGAAATGGCTCCAAGAAATTTTGGGGAAAAATGGGGTGAAAAACATATTATTGAATTATTAGGTAATGAGTGTAAAAAAGTAAGTGGAGAATACGATCTTGAATTAGATGATATTAAAATTGAAGTAAAAGCTTCAAGAGGTGTAGAAAAAATAAGTGGTAAAAATTTACTTCAAAAAGCTATTTCATCTACTGAAATTAGAGATAAACAGTGGGAGATGAATTTTCAACAATTAAAACCAAGTTTATGTGATGTTTTTATATGGATTGGGGTTTTTAAAGATACTATTTTTTATTGGGTATTATCAAGTGATGATGTTAGAAATAATCCATATTTTTCAAATCAACATAGAAAAGAGAAAAAAAGCGATTCAATTTTTGAAGGTCAAATAATGATAAAAGACAGTAATTTTGAAGAATTTGAAAAATATAGAACGAATGTAGGAAAATTATATCATACAATAAAGGATAAAAAATAATTTCAAAAGCAACACAAAAAAATTGGGAAAAATTAAATAGTGATACTTCAAATAAACTAAAATCAAGAGCAAATAAACTTTTATCTACTAAGACATTCGTTCCGACAGAATTAATTAGTGCAGAAATTAGAAATTATATTTTTTATCTCGATAAACTTAAACTTTCGTTTGAAGAAAAACTTTTGATTACGGTTTTTATTCAATATGGTGTAAATGATTTACGAAATCCATTTAAAGAAATCAAAAACAGATATTTAATACAAGAGATAAAAAATTGGAAATTTATTTATAAATCAGAATTTGAAGAGTTGAAGAAATATAAATTAAATGGTGATGTTTTAGGAGTTATTTATCAATCCACCAAACTTGAAGGTGAAAAATCTGCAAAGGGAAGTTATTATACTCCAAATTATATTGTAAAAGATTGTATGAAAAATATTAATTCACAAGACAAAGTGTTAGACCCTTGTTGTGGAAGTGGACAGTTTTTACTTGAATTTAGCAAAGTTGTTTCACCCGAAAATATCTATGGATACGATATTGATGAAATGGCCGTTAAATTAGCAAAAATTAATTTAATGCTTTTATTTAAAGATAAAGAATTTAATCCCAATATTTTTCATAAAGATTTTTTATTAAGTAGTTGTGAGATGAAATTTGATTTTATAGCTACAAATCCACCGTGGGGTGCTAAATTAACAAAAGAACAAATAAATAGTTGTAATAAATTGTCCAAGGAGAGTTATGGACTTTTTTTATATAAAAGTTTAAAATGTTTAAAAAATGGAGGATATTTGAGTTTTGTTTTACCACACTCTTTTTTAAATGTTAAAACACATAACCCCATAAGAGAATTAGCTCGTAAATATAAAATTTTGGAAATCAAAGATTATAAAAAAGCTTTTAAAAAAGTATTTTCTGATGTTTTGAGAATTGATATAAAAAAAGAATCTTTTGTGAATGATAAATTTATTTTCAATATAAATATTACAGATAAAGATAAAAAAATTATAAACAAAATGGATGAAATGAAAAATAATTTTCTTCAAGCAGATTTTGGACTTGGTATAGTAACTGGCGATAATGAAAAACATCTAAAAGATAACCCTCTTGATAAAATATATGAACCTATTTATAGGGGAAAAGATATAGAAAAATTTTTCTTAAAATCCCCACAAAAATTTATTAAATTTGATAGAAATAGTTTTCAGCAAGTGGCTTTGGAAGAAAAATATAGAAGCAAAAAAATAATATATAAATTTATTTCAAAAGAACTTATTTTAGTTTATGATGATAAAGGGGTGTTAACTTTAAATAGTGCTAATTTTTTTATTCCACAAAATTATGATATCCTTTTAATTTTAGGACTTTTTAATTCTAAATTGTATAATTTTTATTTTCAAAAAAAGTTTAATTCTATAAAAGTATTAAAATCTCATCTGGAAAATTTACCTATTCCAAAACTTAATGATACCCATAAAAGTGATATAAAAGAGATAGTAAAATTAATTCTTACTCAAAAATCTGACCAAAAAGAGTTAGATGAGTATATTTTTAAATTTTTTAATTTAAAAGTTTAATAAACAAAATAAAGAAACTTGACAATAATAGACTAAATTGATATACTTACATTAAAAAATGGAGGTAGATTATGGCAAAAAAAGAGTTTCAAACAGAAATAAAACAATTACTTAATTTAATGATTCACTCACTTTACTCAA
>CAYNHJ010000105.1:0-2547 GCA_964397125.1 uncultured Candidatus Peribacteria bacterium | reverse complement strand
AAAAATGATGTTTTAAATAGACTGTCGTATGAACCATCATTGATGAAAAAGAGAAAATTATGTGAATCTTTGAAAAGTAATAGAAGTCTTTATAATAGATGTATGGATCAATATTATTTTGAAAGAGCTATTGAAAGATTAGATTTAAAGAGTTGTGATTTTATTGTTGATAATAGTTTTAAACACCTATGTCAACAGAAAACTTTGTTTAGTATAGCAGTTGAATATACAGATTTGAAGATGTGTGATAAATTGAAAGATGAAAATAAAAAAATAGAATGTAAAGATAGAGTAAATCTTAGAATAATATCAAGAGAATGACTGTCTGATATAAAGGTATGTGATAAAATTAAATTACCAATTTACAAAAAACAATGTTATCAAATTGTTTTATCAAATATGTAATTTAGTTTTATATCTTAACTACAAATAAAATGTCTAAAAAGTGGGAGTTAATAGTTGTATTAGTATTGGGAGTGTTAGTTGGATGAGGGTTTATGTTTTTTTGGCAAAGTTATGGACAGCAAAAGTTTATAGAAAAACAGATTGAAAAGAAGTTATCTAGTAGTAAAAAGTCTCAAAATGCTGAAGGAAATTCAGAATTACCTAAAGATTTGTCTTCTAAACTTTTAGAGTTAGATAATAGGTTTGAGCAGATTGTTAAATGAAAGACATATACTCAAATAATAAAAGATAAAAATTATCAAGAATGGGTAAAAGAAGTTAATAATTTAATTGAAAAGTATAAAAAGCAATGAAATGAAGAAGTGGTTAATTATATTTATTATAGTTTTATTCCACAGGAGGTTTTAAAATATTTATCTAATTTTACTGATTTGGAGAAAGATTTAGTTATACAATCTATAAGAAGAATTGATTTTAATACTTTAACAGATAAAAATTATATTACTCAACTTATGAAAGACTATGTAGATGAAAAATATTATAAACCTATTTTAAAAGAGTTAAGTTGAATAGATGCTAAAAAATTGGATACTGACATTCAATATTTTGCTAAAGTAATGCTTGATACTCAAAATGGTATATTTTATAGAATATTTAAAAATAGATATGATTGGAATAAAACTTGAATAGGTTTTAAGCCAGAATTTTTAGAAAATCAATTTGTTGACTTTTTATCTCAAAGGTTTGAACAGATTCTTGCTAAATTGGGGTATGATAAAAATTGGTTTAAGAAAAAGGTATTTGAATATTATCATATAAATTCCTTGAAAGAATTAGCTAATTTAATAAGACAAGATTATTTAAATATGAAGAAAAAATATAATCTTGATGAATTGTGAATTCCTACAGATAGATTCTTTAGAATGGATGAAAGAAGATTTTTATTTAAAAATGATGGTTTACATACTTACCTTTATAAGAAGTTGAAAGAAAGGGGACTTTTGGAAGAATTTAAAAAGGATATTAAAGAGTTTAGATTAAAAATGTATTTACTTTCATATTTATGAAAGGATATTAATTTATTTAACCATAAGGTTAGAGCAAATTTTATTGATCCAGATCTTTGACCAGGTATTCAAAATCTTTTTAGAGTAGGTAGATATGTTGATGAAGTGATGAAATTAGATTTACATCCAAAAGTTAGATAATTTATTATCTTAGAGATAAAACTATGAAAAGGTTAATTTTTGTGTGAGTGGTATTGGTAATAATTTTGATTTTAGGTATTTTTCTAAAAAAAGATTTAAATTATAAGATGTCACAGACAGTTGTAAATGATACAAAGTTTGTAGAAAAAAGAGAAGACGGAGAAAAATGAAGAGATTGATTAGTTAAAGTTGATGATAGTATAAATGAAAAAAAACAAAAAAGTTCTTCAGAAGAAATTAAAAAAGAAAAAGATATTATTTCTAGATATGAATGATATTGGGTGATGATGGAAAATTTTATTAGATGATTTTGTGATGGAAAAAAAAACATTGTTGATGTAACTTGTAGTATAAATTATACTTTTTTTGAACCTAAGTTATACAAGTTGTTGGTTTATTTAAACAGAAAAAAACAGGTAGATTATAATATTTTGATATGAATGTTGTATTCAAAGTTGAAAAAGATATGCAAAATATCAGATTATGATTTAGAGATCTTATTGAGGAAGATAAAACTTGATAGTGATTCTTGTATTTTAGAGGATAAAAAAGTTACTGAAAAATTGATAAAGTCTATTGATGCCTATTTTGCTAATGTAAAAATAAATAAAGAGAATATTAATGTTCCTTTTGATATGTATTATACTGTTAAGTGAAGATATTTTATTCCTGATGTAGAAGAAAAGAAAATACAGGTTTTTATTATACAAAAAATAAAAGAAAATTTATTGACTCAAAAAGTTGATGAAAGAAAGTTTAAAGAAACTCTAATGAAAGATTTAAATGTTGATACTGTTGAGGCTTTAAAGGAAAAAATAAAAAGAAGATGGAAAGAGATATGAAATAAATATAAATTTAGAGATTGTGGTTTAGATGTAAATGGTGAAGAAAATTATTTTTTCTATTGAAAAATAAAACAGAGTTGTATAAAATA
>CAYNHJ010000104.1:0-2552 GCA_964397125.1 uncultured Candidatus Peribacteria bacterium | reverse complement strand
TTTTTAATAACAAATAACATCTCCTAATTTTAATCAAGAATTTACTGCCACTATGTTTCAATCAACTTCTCATAAAATAACTTTTCTCAATTTTATTTTTCAATCTTTATCTTTAATTTTAACATATTGACCAGTTAATTTATTAATAACAAAATTTATAGGAATCTTGACTTTTGAATCATGTAAATTATAAACTCAATTTGATGGTATATATTTAACAGATAAAATTTGTCATTCAGATAAAATATCAGATAAATCAACTTTTATTAACAAGGAATTGTCAGAAGATTGGTTCGGAAGATTTTCAGACGATAATTTATCTTCTGATCATCTTCTGACTTCATCTTCTGACAACTCCTTACAGTAAGCAATACTTTCTGTCTCATAAATATCATTTTGAGTAACTGGATCTTTATAAGGTAATTTTGATACAATATTTGACTTACAAATTTTATCTCCTACTTTAAATTCTACATAGCCATAACTATTTCTTTCCTTTTTTAAATTTCATAAATTTCCTATTACTTGTAGGCGTAAACTAAACTTGTTAGGAATTATTTGACATAACAACGTGTTTGGTCAAACTTTATTTCAAACAGCAGTATTTTTAGATTTCACTTTTCAATCTACTCCAGCATATAAACGTTGTATACTCAAACTTGTATTTATACTTGCAATTGAATTTTGCAGCTGTATAAGTTGATTACTTAAATTTCTAATCTGAATATCTTCTTGATTTTCTAAATTCTTAATATTAGTTTCAATAACCTGTAAATTATTTTTATAATTTTCTAGTTGAGCTTGCAGCTGATTTATTTGAACATCAATACTACTAATATAAGAATTTACTTTATTTTCTTTCAAATTTTGTATATTATTTTTTATAGTAGTTATTTGATTTTCTAAGTTTATAAGTTGACCAGAATATTGACTTTGTACAGTTTCATAAGTTTTTAACAGGCTATCTAATTGGCTTTTTACTGAAATAAGACTATTATCATAATTTAGAAACTCGTTATAAAATCAATCTATCATAGACTGTGGAAATGTAGGTGCAGAAACAGAAGCTTTAATAGCATCTTTAACTAAAAATACTAATTCATGAATATCTTTTATGTATTTTAAAAACTGTGTATCAGAAAAATTATCAATATTTTGAAATCTACTATTTAATTTAATAAACATCCATTTAATTTTCTCTTTTAATGCAGTATTTTTGGCACTTAAATAAGCTTCAAAAGCGTCATTTTTATGTTTGTTTTTATCTGTGATACCAAAAACTTCATCAACTCTTAAAAGGATATTCTTTATCAAAGATTTAGCAGAAATTCTTATATCTTTTATAGAAAGTTTTATTTTATTCAATTCTGACTGTCTACTTTGCAGTAGACTATTTTTTGAATTTAATAAATGTTGCAGTTGATCCTCTAAAGTTTTTAATTGTTGCTCCAAATCTCTTACTCCATATTTTTTCTGGTGTTTTAGTTTGTTTATATTCTCTTCTAAAATTTTTATTTGTGCTTCTAAATTATTTTTTTGTATATTTAAAGATCTTAACTGCTGTTGGTAACTAGCTTTTGTAGAGGAAATTATACTTTGTAAATTTGTAATCTGATTTTGCAAAAATTGTTTTTGCTGCACTAAATTTTTCACATTTGGATCAGACCGATCAGGAATTATTATAGCAACCAAACTATCTTTTTTAACAAGTTGACCATTTTCACAATTCAATTTAGATACAATTCAAGCAACAGGGGAAACAATATTTTTAATATTTGAAGCAACAACTTTTGCTTTAAGCTCTAAATTTCAAATCTGTCAAGTTCAAATTTTATAGTATTTTACACAAGAAAGTTTATCAGGCGCATCCATCCTAACCTGCAAATTATTAGTTTCTTGTTTTCTACATCAAGATATTAAAAAAGCTATTATTATCAGAAAATATAATATTAATCTTTGTATTTTCATTATAACTTAAAAGTTATCTAATATTTAAAAATCACAAACAATGAATACCTTCAATTTCTTATAATTTAGTTCTTATATTATCCTAAAAATCACTTTTTTATAAAAATATTACATTGTCTGTGATTGCCTTTTAGATTGTCTGTGATTGTTTATATTTATCTTCTGTTATCTTCCTTTCAAACAATTTCCCAAATTCTTCTAAATGCTTTTTTATTTCTTCAGCAGGGACAATAACGATTCATTTTCAACTAGGTGAAAATATAACAACTTTATCTCAAGGCTTTAATCATAAATCTTGCCTTGCCTCTTGAGGTATAACTACTTGTCATTTAGGTCAAATTTTAGTAATTCAGTAGAGTTTCATGATTACTAAACAATCTCAAACAATTAAAAATAAAAAATCACAGACTATCTAATATCTTATCACAGACAATAACAAAAATAATAACAAAAATAATATAATTAGAATAAAAATAATTTTAATTTCTAAATAGTCTGTGACTATATTTCAGATTACCTGTAATTGTCCCGTACTCATTGTCTGTGATTGAAAAATAGATTGTCTGTGATTGTATATCCAGTAT
>CAYNHJ010000103.1:0-2577 GCA_964397125.1 uncultured Candidatus Peribacteria bacterium | reverse complement strand
ATTCTTTAACAAGTTTTTTTTTATCATTCTTACTATATCCTTTGTATATAAACTTTCTTACAAAATTGAAAATCAAAAAAAATCTAAGAGAAGAAAGTACATCTTGAGGGAAAGCAGAAATCTTTCAAAAACTACATTGACATAAAAAATGAACTCCTACAATGTGAGGTGGTCTAATGCTTTTAATAACCTTAATTTTAGTAACTTGATCAATAGTTTTACAAAAAATTTGAATAATTAATTATACCCTATTAAACCAAAGAGAAACTTATATAATTTTGTTTGCTTTTTTTTCTATGTGAATTTTATGATTAATAGATGATTTTCTAAACATTAAAGGAATATGAAAAGTAAAATGACTAACAGCCAAAATGAAATTATTACGAATGTTTCTATTTTCTGCATTTATATCATATTGGTTTTATTTTAAATTGTGAATTGATTGGATAAATTTATGGCCCATAGATTGAGAAATTCATCTTTGAATATGATTTATAATTTTTACCTTCTTTTTTACAGTTTTTATAGTAAATGCTGTAAATATAACAGATTGACTAGATTGATTAGCTTGAGGTTTAGCATTAGCAATACTATTTGTTTTAGGAATAATTACTTTTTTTTACAAATGGTATTTAGCTACAACAATAATTTGAATAGTAATATGAACTCTCTTAGCCTTTCTACGGTTTAATGTTAATCCTGCAAAAATATTTATGGGGGACAGTGGTGCATTAGCGATAGGGTGACTGATAGCTAGCCTGGTTTATCTTCTAAACATTAAAATGTGAATTTTAATACCTTTTCTGATTTTATTTTTAATTTTTGAAATTGAACTTTTATCTAGCTTTATTCAAATTATATCTAAAAAATTCCTTAAAAAGAAAATTTTACCAATAGCTCCTTTACATCATACATTAGAATATCTTTGACAAAAAGAATACACTATAGTTATGAAATTTTGGTTAATACAACGAGTTTTAGCATGAATTACTTTAATTTTAATATTTTATCAATTTATATAATGACCCCAAAAACTAAAAAAAAGAAAATTACCTTTTACCCTGTATGTAAATGTTTAGTTCCTTATTGAGTAGATATTGATTCTGCTGAAAAGGTATATTTAACTAGAGAAGAATGTGAAACTTTAAGATTAAAAGATATAAATAACTTAACAGTTATAGAAGGTGCAAAAAAAATGTGAATATCTAAATCAACATTTTCTGCTATTCGGAGAAGAGCTCACAGAAAACTAGCTGAAGCTATAATTCGATGAAAAGCAATAATATTAGGTTGTGAAGAAAAATAATAAAATTTTTATTAAAGCCATTTTTACAAAATATCATCCATACAAATATATAACTTTTCTCAAATCAAATTTTTAAATACAGAATAGATTTGTTTTCTAACTTCTAATGGATATCTATAAAATCAATTATCATAAACCATTTTTTTAATTAATAAACTATCTACTTCTTTCAATTTTTTATATAAACTTTTTTTAAATCTTAAAATTCAAATTCATCGATTAAAAATTAATTTTTCATCAAGCTGAGATTTTAACAATTCTATCATTTCCTTGTAAAGCTTTACACTTTTTTCAAAATCTTCATATAATAAGATAATTGGATCTATTCTTAAACCTAATTTAAAACCTTTATTCTGAACATATTTTGCAAAACTGACCCTTAAATCTAAATCTGCTGTTCACCATTCAAAATTTTTTACTATAACGTCTGGAGAAAAAGTAATAGCAACTATTAAATTTTTTGAAAATTTATCTTGCAAAATAAGATCATATTTTTTAAAATCTTGTACTATCTGTTTAGTCCTAACTTCTAAAAAAACATTATTGTATTTTGATATTAACGATAATATTGAAGATAATTGTTTAAGATTTTGTTCCAAAAAAGCATATCAGAAACTATCTTGAAAATCTCAATCATATAAAATAATTTTTTTTGTAGGATAAACAGAAAAAAATTTATCTAAAAATTTTTCCAAAAAAGAAACAAGATCTTCTGTATTAAAAAACCTTACAATATCAGGAGATTTAAAATAACTTTGTAAATAACAATAATGACACCTTCACTGACAATTATATCCTCTTATTAATGCATATCAAACGGTATCTGCAGGTCAATAATGATCAGGAACGTGCCTTAAAAAATCACCTTTTTTTCTTGAAATTATTAATTTGATATTATCTTTATATAAATTAAAATAATCAACTGTAGGATTTTCAAAATACATTTCCCAATCATCAGTTTTTATTACTTTAGAAATTTTAGCTATGTTAGAATGCATTTACTAACTGTTTGATGATCAATAAAAACAATATTATAACAACTATCACTAAAAAGATATTAATAAATATATTTTTAGCTTTTTTCCAAGCATCCTCTTCACCTCTAGATGTAAAAAGCAAGAAACCAGCGTAAAAAAACATTCAAAGTCATATAAAACCTATCAAATAAAGACCCAATTTAGTAAACCTATTTAAAATATCTATAACTGAATCTTTAAAGTTTTCTCTTTGTGCCACATAATAGATAAAATCTATCAATCTTATAAAAATCA
>CAYNHJ010000102.1:0-2622 GCA_964397125.1 uncultured Candidatus Peribacteria bacterium | reverse complement strand
AAAAAAATGTCAAATACAAATACACCCAAAATGTTAGAACCAATTGTTTACAAGGTAGTAATAACTCTTAAGTCCGGACTTCATATTTGAGCTTGAAAAGAAGCTTTGAAAATTTGATGAATAGATTCACCAGTTGTTAAACATCCTATAACAAATGAACCTTATATCCCAGGAAGTAGTTTAAAATGAAGAATGAGAGCTTTGCTTGAGATGACAAAATGAGAATATTCTGAAAAAATTAATTCAAAAACTAAAAAAGTTGAATATCATCCAGTAGAAAATCCTGATTCAGATATTGCAAAAGCTTTTGGTTGTGCTGGTGATATAAAAATAGCATCTAGAATTATTTTTTCAGATTTAAAACTTGTAGTTGATGATAAAGTTAAACCTTATGTAGAATTAGATAAAGATTGAAACATTTTAAAAGTTAAATCAGATTTTTATGAAGATAAATATGAAAATTCAGTGCCAAGGTTTTTATCTTGAAATGCTGTACCAAGACAGATTGAAAGAGTGCCTGCAGGAGTTAAGTTTGAAGGAGAAATAGTTTTAACACCTGTTGAAGGTTGAAATTATCCAATTACTAAAGAAAAATTAGAAGAAATTTTAAAAGAATGAATAAAGTTAGTAGAACTTGCTTGACTTGGTGGTTGAGTAAGTAGATGAAATGGTAGAGTCAAGATTGAGATTGAAGAGATTAAAAATGATAATAGATGATTCTAAATAATGTAGGAAAAGATTTTTAAATTTTGTTTAAATATTTTCTTTTAGGAAAAGATTTTTAGAATTTAAAAATATTTTATGTTTGAAGTTTTAAAAGATAGTTTAGAATATTTACAAAATGCTAATTTCTTTGAAAGAGATTTTTATTTTGAAAGACTTAAAAGTTTTTTGAAACAAAATAATGTAGGAGTTTTGTTAGGACAAAGAAGAGTATGAAAAAGTAGTATTTTAGTGTCATTTTTTAAAAAATTGTATAATTGAGAAAAAATCTTTTATATTAATAAAGAATTGGATATTAATGATGAAATAAAAAATTATAAAGATTTAAATGAAGTTTTTTCTTATTTTAAAAAAAAATTTGGAGATCCAAAGTTTGTAATAATTGATGAAATTCAAGATATAAATGGATGGGAAAAATTTATTAGAAAATTAGTTTCTTTAAAAAAATATAAAATTTTTATAACAGGTTCAAATAGTAAGCTTTTATCAGGAGAATTAGCTACTTATCTAACAGGAAGATATATTAGCTTGGAAATTTATCCTTTTTCTTATAAAGAATTTTTGCAGATTAAATGATTAAAAGATTCAAAAGAAAATTTTTTGCAATATTTAAAAGTATGAGGTATGCCAGAATCTCTTTTGATAGAAGATAATATTTTAAGACAAAATTATTTAAAAGACTTGAAGGATAGTATTGTATTGAAAGATATAGTCCAAAGATTTAAAATTAAAGATGTTGGTTTGTTAGAAAAAATATTAAAATTTATGGCGGATAACGTAGGAAATTTGATTTCTATTAGCAATATTTATGGATATTTAAAAAATATTTTTAAAAAAGAAATTTCTTTGAAAACAATTTCAATTTATGTTAATTATTTAAAAATTGCTTATCTTTTGCATGAAGTAGAAAGATATGACTTACAAGGGAAAAAAATATTGGAATACATTTGAAAATATTATTTTACAGATATAGGTATAAGGAATGTTTTTGGATTTGTTTTTGCGAAAGACGTAGGAAAAATTTTGGAAAATTTAGTTTTTATTCACTTAAAAAGATTATGATTTAAAGTATACATTTGAAAATTGAAAGATAAAGAAGTCGATTTTGTAGCTGAAAAAAATTGAGAAAAAATTTATATTCAAGTTAGTTATTTGTTAACAGATGATAAGGTAATAAAAAGAGAGTTTGGAAATTTACTAAAAATAAAAGATAATTATCCCAAAGTAGTTTTAAGTTTAGATGAAACTTTTGGTAATACATATGAAGGTGTTATTCATATGAATATTAGACAGTTTTTATTGAAAGATAACATTTATATTTTATAAATTTACTACTAATGCAAAAATTAAATTTCAAAACAATTAAACTAAAATGAAAAATTATTTCTCCTATTCATATTTGGTCAGGAGAGGTTTATGATAGATTAGGGTATGTTATATCACAGACAATCTTTAATTCAATTACAGACAATTTATATAATTTGTTTTTGTTAAATGAAGAATGGTTAAAGGTTTGTGCTGAAAAAGAAAGACATATTTTTGATGAGATTATTTTGGCAGTTAGAAATTGAGATTTTATAAGATTAGAAGAGTTGAAGTTAAAATTTTTTAAAGATTATTTTGATGAATCTTGGATTATTGAAGAAATTGATATCTCTCAATGAGCTTTAAATTATCTTTTAATGAAAGATAGGGATTATTCTAATCGTAAAGATTGAATAAGATGAAATCAATGAGAAATAAAAAAATTTATTAAATCAAAATTTGAAAAAGAAATTATACCTTGAAGTACTTTGAAAGGTCTTATAAAGTCAATCATTTTACAATCGTTGAAATCAAAAAATTGAAATTATATTGAAGAAGCTGAAGAATTGAGAAACTCATTAAATTGAAAATTAA
>CAYNHJ010000101.1:0-2688 GCA_964397125.1 uncultured Candidatus Peribacteria bacterium | reverse complement strand
CCTCAACAATCTCAAACACTCCCACCGAAAAGGTGGGAGTTTTTTATTTTTTAAATAATAAATACTAAAAACAATGGACAAACGTCCCATTGAAATCTTTGATACCTCCCTAAGAGATTGAGCTCAGACACCTTGAGTTAACCTAACAGCAGAAGATAAAATCGAAATTGCAAAAGTACTTGATGAATTATGAGTAGATGTTATAGAAGCTGGATTTGCTGCTGCTTCACCTGCAGACTTTGAAGCAATACAACAAATTATTAAACAAACTCAAAATGCAATAATCTGTAGCTTAGCAAGACTTGTAGAAAACGATATTGATGAAGCTTTCAGAGCTTTAAAAGAGAATATGGAAAAAGCTTTAATTCATACATTTATCTGAACTTCTCCTCTTCATAGAAAATATAAACTTAAAATGTCTGAAAAAGAAATCTTAACTAGAATAAAACAAATGCTAAATTACACCAACTCAAAATTCCATAGCCGACAAATAATGTTCTCACCAGAAGATGCTTTAAGAACAGAAGAAGAATTCCTTTTTGAAGTAGTAGAAACTGCTATTAACCATTGAGCAAAAATTATAAATATACCAGATACTGTATGATTTGCTCAACCAGATGAAATTAAGAATTTAATGGAAAATTTAACTTCAGAATTTGGTAAAGAAGCTAAATTTAGTATACACTGTCATAATGATTTATGAAATGCTGTTATAAATTCTCTTTACGCTTTACTTTGATGAGCAAGAATAGTCCAAGGAACTATTCCTCCTCTTTTTGGGGAAAGAGCTGGTAATGCTGATTTAGTTGAATTATTAATGAATGTGTTTACAAGACCAGATTATTATCCCTTCATTATAGAAAAAATCAATTTTGAAAAAATTCGATCCACTGTCAAACTAATTGAAGATATCTCCTGAAAGAAAATACCACCACATTATCCAATTTTATGAAGATTTGTTCATTCACATTCTTCCTGAATACATCAACATTGAGTTGATAAACACAAAGGAACTTACGAAATTATATCACCAGAAAAAATCTGAATGAAAATAGAACAATCTTTCATTCTTACAAATCAATCTTGAAGAGCTGGCCTACAAAATGCCATAGAAACTTACTTTGGAATTAAATTACCAAAAAAAAAGCTAGATGAAATATTCATAGAATTTAAAAAATTAACTTCTAGACTAAAATTTATAACTATGAATGATATTAGAGAACTTTTATTACAACATTGAATAAAAATTAAACGCAAATTTAACATTAAACGATGAGAAATTAATATAGAACTTTGACAGAATAAAGTTATAGCAAAAATAGTATTTGAAGATCAAAATGGAAACCAAAAATTTGTAAAATCTGAAGGTGTAGGGCCAGTAGATGCCGTATTTAAAGCTTTTTTGAAATATATAGAAGAGAACTTTTTTACTTTAGATTTTAAATTACTAGATTTTCAAATAACAAATCTATGAAATTCATCGGAAGCTGCTGCAGAAGTTTATATTATGGCTGAAATCAACGGAATAATTAAAGAAGAATACTGAAGAGATAAAGATATTGTCAAAGCATCAATACAAGCTCTTTTAAATCTTTTAAATAGATGTATATAAAATGGAAACTAACCTACCCTTAGCAAAACCAGAAATAAAAACTATAGTAGTTAATGAAAGATTATCTAACAAATTATGAAATAAAAAAGAAATCAAAGCTTTAATATCACTATACGAATGACTCAAAAATCTTCTCTACTTTCTATCAAATTATAAATATTTTTCATCTCATCCACAAGTAAAAGAATATACTCTAACGATAATTTTAAATGATCTATACTACGCTTTTGAAAATTTAAATGATTATTACGAATATGAAAAATTTAAAAAATTGATTTTAGACATAGTTTGATTTATTAATGAATCAGAAAATAAAAAATTAGAAAAATTACTCTCAGAAATAAAATCAGTTATTCAATCTTTACAAAAAAATTATTTACCTTCAGCAATAAAAGAAAATATCAAAGAATTTAGTGAAGAATTACAAGAAATCTTATCAAATTACTATCTTCATTAATTCATCAATTTCTTTTTCATATTTCAATTGTTTTAAATACCTTGGATAACGAGGACTTTGTCTATCATTTAAGATAAAATCTTTTATCCATTTTCCTGTTGATAAAATAAATTCTTTAGCAAATTGTAATCATCATATGTCTATACATCAGGTCAGTATAACATCAACATAAGACATTACTATAGGGTTTTCTTCATTAGGTTGCTCAACTCTTTTGTTAAGATAACAATAAATAGGATAATTTTTTAAATCTCATTTATAATCATCATATACATATTTTATATTATCTTTAGAAATCTCTATCCTATAATAATTTACTTCACGTCTATCAAAATCTATTAACACATTTTCTGGAATCTCAATTAGAACTCAATTTACACTACTATTTTTATCTTTTACTAAACCAACAGCTGTCATTTTAAATTTAGGAATATTAATATTCCATTCCCTTCTAAATCACTTTATCCTAACAGGTATAAAGTTTCCTAAATTAGGATTAGTTACTTTAGCACTTTCTTTATTAATTAAACTTCAATATCAAAACAAATAAACTTTTTTCATTCTTATTCGCTGGCAAAATTAAATAGAAGAAATTTACTAAACTTATAAAAATTTTTTC
>CAYNHJ010000100.1:0-2706 GCA_964397125.1 uncultured Candidatus Peribacteria bacterium | reverse complement strand
TAAAAGATAATGATTTTATCAATACTGCTATTTATCACTTATGATTAAAAGAAATTAAATATCATATAATAGATGAAGCTATAATTTTAGAAACAGATAAAATTAATATAATAAAACCATTAAAAGACAAGATAACAAAGTTAAATATAAATAATGATAAACCTATTTATATACTAAAAAAAGATAAAGAAAAATTATCTGATGAATTAAAACAAGAAGTAAAAATTTTAGAAAGTTTATTTTTATATTTTTAATTATTAATTTATTTAATAAATTTTTTAGACTATGTACACTGCTAAAAGTTTGTTATATGAATATCTTAAAGAAAATATTTTTGACGAATATCAATTAAGAATATACAAAGAAGATTTTCTAAATAAACTTAGGAATAAACAACAAATAACAGATATTTTTGATGAAAAAGATAATGACAAAATAAAAGAAAATTTAAACAACTTTCTTAAAGATGAATATAAATGGAAAATAGATTTTGATAATTTAATAAAACTTGCTAAACAGTTTAAAAAACAAACTTGAATTACTTTTAGATATTATCAATTTTTTGCTATTTTATTTTCTTATGTTTTTTTATCACTTAAAGATAAAGAAAATTTTATAAAAAATTATTTAGAATACATTAAAAACAAACATTGATTACAAATAGATAACTTTGATATAGAAACAAAAATAAATAGATTGAATTACTGGATGGCAACAGGGAGTTGAAAAACTTATTTAATGTATTTTATGCTTTTGATGTATCTAATATTTGATAAAAATAAAAATCAAATATTTATTTTAGTACCATCTGACAATTTAAGAACACAACATAAAAATTTTATAGAAAAAAGTTTATGAAAATGAAATATTTGAGAAGAATTTTCTTTTATTTTTTCAGATTTAAAAAACGAAGATGAAACATTATTTAGTTGAAATTTAAAGTTTGATTGAAAAATTTATTCTATTGTTTTAACATCTACACAAAAACTTTTTCATAAAGATAGAAAAGAAGAAATTGAAAATATAGAAAATGCTTTGTTTATATTTGATGAAGGACATAAATGAGAAGCTTGAATAACAGACAAAGAAGATAATAAAAAAATTAATTTAATAAGAAAATGAAATTTTATTTTTGACTGGTCTGCTACTTTTAAACAAATTTATCAAAAAGAAATAGAGATATTATCAATAAAATCATTACAAACAAAATCTTTGATTAAAAAATTGAAACAAATTAAGCTTTTTGACTTATATACTACAACAAGCGTTTTTAGATATGATATGACTATTTTTAAATCAGATTGATTTTGAAAATTACCTACAACTATTTTTGTAAAAGGTAATAATGATGAATTAGCAATAAAATTAAATATTGTTTCATCTTTAATTTGATTTGCTAGACAGATTAAAACATGGAATGAAGAAATAGAAAAAGAAGAAAATTGAGTAAAAGGATATAAAAATTGAATAACTTTTTATAAACCTTTGTATTTATGAGTAGCACATACAAAAAATTCTAAAAAAGATGAATGACAATTAGATGAAACATCTAAGGATAATTTAAAATGAATTTTAAAAGAAATAATAAGATTATATAAAGATTATCAAGACAAAGGCGAAAAAGTTTTTGAAGATATTAAAAAAGAATTTAATCAATTAGAAATAAATAATGAATTTATAAATAATATAGAAGCTTTAAAGGAATTGTTTTGAAAAAAATGAGAAGAAAAGAGGGTAGAATTTGAACTTATAAATGATAATGAAATTCTATTTAATATTTGAAACTATAAAGGACTTATAAATATTTGACAAGCAAAGAAATTTCTAGAAGAAGCAATTAAAAATGATTTAAAAAAAGAATTTAAAGATTTTATAATAACAGAAGAAAGTAAATTAAACAAAAATGAAAGTTTTTTTAATAAATTAGAAGAAAAGCAGTGAAGTGATATAATTTATCTTTTTTGAAGTAAGAAATTTATTGAATGATGGGACAACAAGAGACCATCAACACTTATGATAGTTAAATGAGCAGAAAAATCAGATATTACAGCAATACAACTTTTAGGAAGATGATTAAGACTTGAAGGTATAAATTGAGACTGATTTAGGCATATATCGGAAGAAAAAAAAGAAATTTTTGAATTAGAAAAACTTTATATAGCCTGATATAAAACAGCAGAATTAGAAAATTTCTTATCACAAACTACTGGTGATATAAAAGTTGTAAAAATACATTATACAGAGTATTATGATGACAATCATAAATCAAAAGTACAAACACTTTTAGAAAATAGAAAATTATTTTTTCCTAGATTTATTGAAAAAAAAGTTTATAAAAAATGAAATAAATATATCACAAAAACAAATTGAAAATGACAGAATTTTAAAATAGAAGTAAATTGAAGAAATATTAATTTTAATAAACAGATAAGGTATAATACTTTTAAACTTTTACAAAATACAGAAGAAAATTATACAACTATTTTAAAGTCATGTTATAAACCATCTTTTGATATAGTAAAACGATATATTTATAAAATTTTAGATGATTTTATAAATGAATATAAAATTTTGATTGAAATAAATGAAGATGATTTAAAAAAAATTTATAGTGAAATAGAACTAGTTTGAATAGATAAAAAAGAAGATATATTTTGAAAAATAGAATTAATAAAAAAATGGTTTTATAATTTATTCAAAAAATTT
>CAYNHJ010000099.1:0-2717 GCA_964397125.1 uncultured Candidatus Peribacteria bacterium | reverse complement strand
GCTATTAAAAAGTTTGTTAATTGGATTAATAAAAATTTGCAATAAAATTAAATTTTGATTATAATAAAAATGTTTAAAATTCTGATAAAATTTTTTAGAGTTTGTTTGATAAGAATATGAGTTTATACAATATTATTGATTTTGTTACACCAAAGGAAAGTGCGAAATTAAATGATGAAGAAGTATTGAAAAGAATAATAAAAATTAGAAAACAAATTTCTAGACAACTTTTTGAAAATTTTAAAAATAGTTTATGATTGCCTAATAGCTTATTGTGAGAATACGCTGTGGATCTACCTTCAGATTTAGAGAGTAAAAATATAAAGTTATTAAAAAAATATTTTATTATTAAAGATTGAAAGATTTATCCTAGATGATGGGCTTATTATTTTTTGTTTTGAGATTTTTATAAAGAATCAAATAGATGATTTAAAGGAAAAGATGAGGCTGTTCATTTTTTTTCTTCTTTTAAAAAAGAGTTATTTAGTTTTTTGAATGATTTTGAAAAGATAATTGATATTGATTGAATTGAATATTTGGTTTTAGATAATTTGCGTAATTTAACTTTATATTTGTTTAATTTTATTTTATTAGTTTATAAGAATACTTTTTATCAAAAAGTATTTCAGTTGCCTTTTAGATTTAATACAAAAAAATTTTCTGCTGACAAGATAGAAAGATTGCTTAATATTTTAATAGATAAATATAAGTTAATTGTAGAGGAAATTTTTAAATATGTTTTTTATCATTGAAAAGAAATAAATAAAATAAGTTTTACAGATAAAGATAGTTTAAAAGAAATTTTTAAAGAATTAAAAAGTATATTTAATTTGCTTTTTGAAGGAGACATTTTTGAAAGAAAATGACAGGTTTGAAAATTTTGAGAAGTTTATAGTAGTTATCAAAGTATTAATCAATTTTTTAGAAAGTTAAATAGAAATTATAGAGAAGAAGATAATTTATTTGTTATTTTAGTTACTTTATTACAAAAAGATGTGGAAGTTTTAAAAAAATTGATAAAAACAAGAGTAAATTTTGATGATATTAAATCAATTTTATTTAAAAAGATAAAAAAAACTTATTCAAATAAAGTAGTTGCATCTGTGCTTTATTGATGAGTTGAATATGTATTGTTAGCTGAATATTTCGGTTTACCAGTGATTTTTGTTAATTATTCTAGGTATAATCTATGACAAAAAGATAAATTTAAAATAATTGATGTTTTATCTTGGAGTAGAGAAGATAAAGATTTAACAAATAAGTCAGTTGTTATTTTTGATGATAATACTCAATCTTGAAATACAATTAAAGATGTTGAAGAATTTTTTAAAGCTAATGGTATTCCAGTTATATCTACTGTTTGAAGACATGTTTTACTTTCTAGGAAAAAACCATATTATTTTGAAGATAGTTTTATTAAAAAAAATGTCTGAAGTCAAGAGTTACTCGTATCAACTTTATTAAGAGCGTTTTCACTTTATTATAGAGGAGATAAAAGATTATATATGCCTTTAGAAAGGAAAAAAATAGAGTTAAAAAGACATTTTTGAAGAGTTCTGAAAGATTTTTAGAGATTTTATATAATTAAGATTTACTTTTTAATGTGAAAATTTATAGTTATTGAATGAGTGGATGGTAGTTGAAAAGCTACTCAAACAAGGCTTTTAAAGCAAAATTTACAAAATCTTTGATATAAAGTTGATACTATTTCTTTTCCTATGTATTGATCTTGGTCTTGTGTTTTTGTAGAAAAGTTTTTAAATTGAGAATTTTGATCAATAGACAGTGTTGATCCTTATATTGCTTCTATTTTTTATACATTAGATAGATTTTGACATAAAAAAGAAATTGAAGAAAAGATTAAAAATAATGATTTTTTAATTTCAGATAGATATTCTATTTCAAACTTTATTCATAGATGAAGTCATTTTTTGCAAAAAGGAAAAATTGAAGAAATGAAAAAATTTTTTGATTGGATTTATGATTTAGAATTTAACAAAGCCTGATTGCTTCAACCCGATTTGATAATATTTTTATCTTTAAGTTTGGAAAATATTAAAAAACTATTGTTAAAAAAGGCTCAAGAGCAAAGAGACTATATTAAGTGAGATACTCTCGATTGGGCCGAGAAAAATTTATTACATCAAAAGTATTCTTTGGAAGTTTGAAAAAGATATTTAAAGCAGTGGTTTGATAATTTGGTTGTGGTAGAGTGTGAAGATGAAAAATGACAGTTATTGATTCCTGAAGAGATTAATAAAAAAATTTTGGAAGTAATAAATGTTTAATTTATTCTCTTTCAAGTTCTGCTACTAATACTCGATTTGTCCAGTCATATTGAGGAAATGTTTTTCTAAGAAGTTCAACTAATTCTTCTCATTTTCAAGGAGCTGATATATAATAATATTCTTCTTTTTTGGGAATAGGTAAATTTGCTTCTTTTAAAGCTTCTAAATTGTAAGAATCTTCAGTATTATTTTTGAATTTTTCTACTAAAAATCATATAAAATTTTCTTTTAACCATTTAACAAAAATATTTTTTTCTTTTTTTATTAAAGATGGTGATTCTAGGATAGCTTTTATCTTTTGAAAGTAATATTTAGGTTCAAGAGATTTATCAGAAGTTATAAGATTTATCAATGTTAAAAGAGTGTTTTTAAGCTGTTTTTCTTTTTCATTATTTATTTTTAGGTTATTTAAATTCTCTGTCATTATTT
>CAYNHJ010000098.1:1537-2736 GCA_964397125.1 uncultured Candidatus Peribacteria bacterium | reverse complement strand
ATCACACCTCCGACAGTGTGGATAAGAATGTGTAATAGATTCAATTTTTACAATTAAATTTCTTTTCTTCAAATCTTCTATAATTTTATCATTTGCATCAAAAACCTGCATTCACTTATAATCTGGGACAAGATCTGTATATTCAGCATATTCATTTAATGGTAAAAATAACCACTCTCTTGCAGTCTGAGGAGAAAATAAAGTATCTCAACCACTAACTCCTCATTCTATAGGCAACTTACATTCTTCATAAGTTGATCAACCAAATTTCACTGTCTGTGATTGTTTATTTTTATTGTCTGTGATTGAATTTCAGATTGTCTGTGATTGCCTTGTAACCACATTCCAATCATCCTCACCAAACGCAGGTGCTATATGAACTATACCTGTTCAACTATCTGTAGACACAAACTCTCAAGGTAATACTTTAAAAACTTCTTTTTTATATTTTTCTGGTATATTAGATGCTTTTAGATAATAATCAAAAATTGGCTTATATCTAAGTCATATCAAATCTTTTCATTTTATACTAAAAATTTCTATCCAATCTTCAGAATTTTTATAATATCTTTTTAGAAGATCCTTAGCTAAAACATAATATTCTTTTGATTTTCTATCAAATATCAAAACATAATCAACTTCAGGATTTACAGCTAAAAACATATTTGATGGTAAAGTCCAAGGGGTTGTAGTCCATGCCAAAAAATAAACAGGAGCTTTTTCTAAATCTTCAGGAAAAACTTGTTTAAAAACATATTCTAACATATAAATATCTATAAATTCTTTTTTTATCCTGTTAGTATCATCTATTATAATACCTTCAACTTTTACAGCAAAACTAAGTTCATTTTCAGAAGGCACAACTTCAACCCATGCAAGTTTAGTATGTTTATCTGTTTCCTGAATTTGTGGTATACCTTCATAATCTTCAATATTAAAGTAATTAATTTTATATTTTTTTCACAATATAACTTTTTTGAAAGATCATACAAATTTTAAACTTTTAACATCTATACCTAACTCTTCCTTCAACTCCCTTTTTAAAGCTTTCTCTAAACTTTCTCACTTTTCTACCTTACCACCAGAAGTTGTCCATAAATTTGTCAAAGGATGATATAAAAGTAAATATTTATTATCTTTTTTTATAACTCATCCAACTACTTCAATAAATCCATCATCTGTTTTTAAATATTTATCTT
>CAYNHJ010000098.1:0-1437 GCA_964397125.1 uncultured Candidatus Peribacteria bacterium | reverse complement strand
ATCTTCTATCTTAAATTTAACAGTTATAGCTTTATCTTGTTTATCTTTATAACCTTGACTAATTTCGTATGCAGAAAGTGGAGTTGCACAATTAGGACAATATCATTGAATTTTAAAAGATTTGTAAATTAAATTATTTTTATACATAGTAGAAAATACCCACATCACTGACTCCATAAAATCCAAGTCCATTGTGAAATAAGCTCTATCCATATCTACCCATCTTCACAAATGTGAAACAAACCGCTTCCAGTTTTCATTTACCTGCATAACCGACTCTCTACAAGCTTCTACAAACTTATCAATTCATATTTTAGTTTCTATTTCTTTTTTTCATTTCACTCCAAGTTGCTTTTCAACATAACCTTCTGCTGGCAATCAATGACAGTCCCATCACCACTTTCTTGGCACAAAATATCATCTCATATACATATACCTAGGAATCAAATCTTTTATAGTGGATGCCAAAAGATGTCCATAATGCGGATCTCAAGAAGCAAAAGGAGGTCAATCATAAAAATTAAACTGTAAAGGATAACCTTGTCTATTTCTAACCTTTTCTACATCAGGATCTGTTTCTAACGCTTTTTTTTCTATCCCTTTTTCTTGCCAATATTGAAGTATTTGTTCAGTTATTTTTTTTACATCCATGAAATGTTTTATGATTAAATTTTAAATTTTAAATTTAAAAAACTAATTTTAAACTAATTTTAAAAACTAACAAATAAAAAATTATTTATAATAAAATTAAAATCAAGAGTTTATAAATTACTTAAATATCACTTATCATCTCCTCTGTTAAACTACCAACTATTGATAATCAATCTATTTTCAGATTATTATTTTTCTTTTTCAATTTATTTGCAATAGCACACATACTAGCTCCAGTATTAACCATATCATCTATTATTAATACAGATTTTATATCTTTTCCAACTTTACCTACTTCAAACTTTTCATTTGCTACTCTAAATTTTTCTTTTAAACTTTTTATATTTTTTATTTCGTTACCTTCTTTAACTCTAAAAGAAGAAATTATTTTCACTCACTTTTTTTCTAAATATTTTCTTAAATAATCTAACACGTTACATTTTCTATCAACAGACCAAGGAACGAAAACTACAGCATCATATTTTTGAGAAAAATCTAAAATTTTATCTTTAATAAAATTAAAAATCAACCTACAATATTTCTCAGATCAAGTTTTAGCAACTTGAAAATATTTAACAATATTAGTTTTAGGATATCAATATCCCAAACTATAAGGATATAAAAAATATATATTATCTATTTCACAAAATCGTAAAGGCTGTTTTTCTAAAATCTTATTTCAATATTTTTCTATGAACTTTTTAAAAATAGACAAATCTACTTGCTTTTCTTCCTCTTCTAACAAATCATTTAAACAAATAAGTTTTCCATCTTTAACTTTATAAA
>CAYNHJ010000097.1:0-2762 GCA_964397125.1 uncultured Candidatus Peribacteria bacterium | reverse complement strand
AACCCCGGGGTCGAAAGAGAAAAAATTATTTTACTATTTTAGAACAACTTTAATGATCATAATATTATGAATAATTGTTGGCCTAATTATAAACTATCTTTTATGATGATTTCCTTTTTCTACTTTATTATGTATAGCGGCTGCTATATTTATAATATTACCTGCTTTGTTAAATCTTAAAAAAGAAGAAATTATTAACATATTAAAAAATAAGAAAAAAATTATATTAGTCTCATTAATAGCAAATTTTGTTATCTTACCATTAATAGCAGGATTACTACGATATTTACTTTTTTGAAAAACAAATATAGAAATCTTATACTGAATATTACTGTTAAGTATTATACCTTGATGATGACTACTAGCTACTTATTTAAAACTATCAAAAGCTGATTTACATCTATGAATCACTTTATTTTGAATCAATTTATTCTTTTTTTGATTATACTTTATACCCTTTACAATCCTATTAGATTTAATAAATTTCAAAAACAATACTTATCAATCAATATCTTATCAGAAAAATCTAAAAACTAACCAACAATTACACAATTTGTTTGAAAATCAACAAGTAAATAAATTATTAAAAAATTTTTCAAATAGCAGTAATCAACCACAACCCCATTGCGTTATAGAAGAAACATCAAAAAAATTATGAATTAACTTATCTAGCTGTTTTTTAAAAAACTGAAAAATTAATCCTTTGATAGGATTATATGGATTTTTAATTCTAATTGTTTTCCCTTTGATTTTATTATGAATAATAAAATATTTAAACTTATACCAGCTCTTTACAAAATTTAATACAATAATTAGTAAAATTTGAACTTTTGGGATAATTACTTACATTTTCTCTTTAAAACAAATAAGAGAAATTTTTACTCCACAATTTGAAAATATATTATTAAAAGTATTTTTTCTAACTCTGGCTTTTTATATTATCACTTATCCTCTGTGATACATTATCTCAAATTATCTGCTAAAAAATAAAAAAGAAGAAAAATTTGCACTATTTTGGAATATTACAACAAGATTTATAACTTTATGATTAATTATAGCTTCAGTATATGCTTACTATCTTAATAATTTTTCTATAACTACAATTTTTATAATTAGCTATTTTATACAAATTTGATTGTCAGCATTATTCGTTAACTATTTAAAATTAAAATCACTTTACTAAACTCCAAATCATTTTTAAAGCGATTAAAAATAACAAAAAAGCTAAAATTAATCTTATATGATAAACTTTTAATTTTTCATTCATTAAATAATTTCAAAGCCAACCTCACAAAATAGAAGCAATAGTAGTTATAGTTAGCAACACCCAATCTATTTTAACAATTGCCAAATATGTCAAAAATCAACCAAATGTACTAACAGCAATTACAAAACTAATATTTCTGGCAACATATTTAGCATCATATCAAATTAAAACTAACAAAGGGACCATTATAGCTCATCCCCCTACTCATAAAAGTCAACTAACAATTCAAACAAAAAATCATATCATTCCATTTATTAACCAATTTCACAAGAACTTAAATTCTTGTTTTTTCTTTCACCACAAAAACATAAATATGGAAAATAATAAAAATGTAACAAACAACCACTTAACATAGTAAACTGGAATATATTTTGAAAGATAACTCCCTATTACTGCTCAAATCAAAGAAAATACTGTTAAAGATATAGCAAATCTCAAATCTAAAACTCACTTTTTCCAGTTTCTAAATGCTCAAGTTCAAGTTGATACTGTATTTAAAAATAATCAAATAGCTTTAGCAACATTAAAATCATATCATAAAAAATGTAGAATAGGAACAAATGCAATAGCAAATCATATACCTCATAAAGCAAATATTGTAGACAAAATAAAAGCTATACCAAAAATTTCTGAATAGAATAATATTCAATGATGTAGCATTTTAATATCAATTTAATAATATAAAAATCCCGGTTTTACACCGGGCTTTTAAATATATTTTATTTTTTAGATAATTTTTCTTTTAACTCTTTTAAAAACTCTTCACACATCTTCATTTTCTTTTCATTAGGTATTTCCAAAAAGCTTATTACGAATCTATCTTCTAACTCTACTACTCCAATATTTCTAGGTTTCACACCAAAAATATAAGGACTAACTATTTCTTGTCATCCACAAAATATTAACATCTTTGCTGCTTTTATTCCTGGATATATATATCCTTCAGGAAATTTCTCCTTAGTCCACTTTAAATGGTCAAAAATACCAAATATCTTTACTCAAAGCTCACTTAATTTTTCCAAAAATCAATTTAATATATCATCTACTGTAACATCATCTCTTAACTCTGATTTTAACCATTCCTCTTTAATTACAGGATATTTGTCTTTTAATAAAATTTTTTCCATGACTATTTTAAGTTAGGAATTAAAACTTTAAGTTCTTCTTGGAAAAGTCTATATTTAAATAAATTTATAAAATAATATACACTCCTTCATTTTTTTTCATAATCGACTAATCAAAACTTTCTCAACAAATTTAAATGATGAGACACTAAATTTTGCTTAATTTTTAATACTCTTTCTATTTCACATACACACATTTTTCAATTTTTCACCAAAAGACACAAAATTTTAATCCTGTTACAATCTGCAAGTAAAGAAAAAAATTCTTTTAACTGTTTAATTTTTTCATAAGAAATATTACAATCGTTAATATCTCTAATTTGACAGATTCAAGAACTTTCCATTCAATGTGGAAATTAAATTTAAATTAT
>CAYNHJ010000096.1:1624-2803 GCA_964397125.1 uncultured Candidatus Peribacteria bacterium | reverse complement strand
TAATAGCACAGAAACCAGCTGAACCACCAGATACATGTAAACTTCTTATATTTAACAGAAAGAAAAAAACAATAAAAGATGAAATATTCTTTAATATATTTAAATACCTAAAATGAAATGAAATATTTTTTTTTAACAATACCAAAGTTATTAAAGCAAGACTTTTATTTAAAAAAATAGAATCTAAAAAAGCTTGAGATAAAAAAATATACACCGTTGAATTTACAAATAACCCTAAAGAATCTAATTTTGAAATTTTCTATCTAAAAAAAATATCTTCCACAGAATTTGAAGCACTAGTTAAACCATGAAAAAAATTAAAACCTTGAACTATTTTAAAAGAAATCAACACCGGTGTTGAATTTCTGATAAAACAGTTTAGCACTAATGGTAGAATTGTTTCAACACCGGTGTTAAATATTGAAAACCTTTTAGAAAAATATTGACTTATGCCTTTGCCTCCTTATATTGAATATTCAAAAGATAAAGAAAAACCTTATCAACCATTATTTGCTCAAAAACCTTGATCTGTTGCAGCTCCTACTGCTTCTTTACATTTTACTGAAAATTTACTGAATAAAATAAAAGAAAAATGATGTAAACTTGAATACACAACTTTACATATATGATTATGAACTTTTAAAAAAGTAGATACGGAAGATATTACAAAATACAATATACATTCTGAAACTGTTGAAATAAATTTAGATACATTTGAAAAAATAGCAACTTATAAATCAGAAAACAGACCAATAATAGCAGTATGAACAACTGTTACAAGAACTCTTGAAAGTTTACCTTACCTTTGGCTAGAAATTAAAAACAATCAAGAAATTATCTCAAAATTATCACAAAATACTATAAATTTTTGGAATAACATAACTAAAGACATAAAAAATACTGAAAAAATTACAAACATTCAAAAAATTATCTGTGATTGAAATAAAAATTGCCTGTGATTTAATACTAAATTATATATTTATCCTTGATTTAAATTTAAAATTATAGATCAATTAATAACAAACTTTCATTTACCTAAATCATCACTTTTAATGTTAGTAGCTGCTTTTATGTGATATGAAGAAATGATGAAAACATATAAGCACGCTATAGAAAAAAAATATAAATTTTTTAGCTTTTGAGATGCTATGCGGGTGATGTAAAGCAATCACAGACAAT
>CAYNHJ010000096.1:0-1524 GCA_964397125.1 uncultured Candidatus Peribacteria bacterium | reverse complement strand
TCTATTCATATCTTTTTATCTCTAAATTTTAAACCGATGCCAAATATTTCTGAAAGATACATAAATGAAATAAGAAAAGCTTTTAAAACAGAAGAAGAATTCCAAGCATTTATCAATAGTTGTCAAATGCCTTTGAAAAAATCTATAAAAATAAATCTCCATAAAATATTACCTAAAGAATTTATTGATGAAACTAAAGAAGATTGACGAATATTGACTGACCCTTGATTTATAGAAGAAATCAATTTTCTAATACCAATTGACGTCTTTTATGTAGATAGAAAAGACACAGAAATTCCTTTATGAAAAACTTTTTGGCATCAATCTTGATTTTTCTATATTCAAGAAGTAGCTGCTTGAATGCCAGCAAGATTCTTATTTACATCATCTTCTGAACATCTTCTGAATACATCTTCTGACAAATCCTTGTATCCGTCCTCTGACAATCTTCTGAATAACTCTTCCGACAACTCCTTGTTAGTTTTAGATATATCTGCTGCACCAGGAGGCAAGTCTGTCCAAATATGAGATTATCTTCAATACCTATATAAGTATAAGTTAAAAAATAATATTGTCTGTGATTGAAATAAAGATTGTCTGTGATTTCTTATCTCAAACGATGTTAACAAATCTAGAATATTAGCATTAGCACATAATCTTAATAGAATGGGAATATTTAACAGTTGAATTACAGCATTCAATTGATTTGCATTCTGAAAAAATTTACCTGAGATTTTTGACAAAGTATTAGTTGATGCACCTTGCTCAGGAGAATGAACAGGTTTCAAATCTGACTTTTCCCTAAAATTCTGGAAAAAAGAAGAAATTAATAAAATATCTTGAACTCAATTTCAACTTTTAATTTCAGCTTTAAAAACTGTTAAGCCTTGATGAGAAGTTGTATATTCTACATGTACAATGAATCCTTATGAAAATGAATTTAATGTAAAAAAAATTTTAGACTTCTTTAAAGGAGCTGTTATTTTAGAAGAAGTAAAAATTATAAATAAATCTCCTGGAATCCAAAATTGGGATTGAGAAGAAATATTATCAAAAGAAGAAGCATCAAAAATAGCTAGATTCTGGCCTCATATCCAAAAAACTTGAGGATTTTTTATTGCTAAATTTAGAAAAATCGAAAGTTTAAAACTCAAAGCTCCTCAAGAAAATAAACTTGCTCCAAAATATAAAAATAAAATTAACTATGATAAATCTTTACAGAAAAAAATGTTTGAATTTATTTTTGAAAATCGGTGAATAAAATTAGATGAAAATCAACATTTCTTTGTAGAAACATCTTCTCAAATTTATTTAACTTCTCCTAAATGGCTTGAAATAAAAGATTTAATTCATTTTGAAAGAATATGAACTCCAGTATTTAAAAAAGACAAAAAATGAAACATACGGCCAAATCATAATTTTTGATCTATACTCTGACACTTAGCAACAAAAAACTTTATAATGATTGATAAAAAATCTGCTCAAAAATATGCTTTTTTAAACGATTTAGAAAAATCAGATATC
>CAYNHJ010000095.1:0-2819 GCA_964397125.1 uncultured Candidatus Peribacteria bacterium | reverse complement strand
AATAGAAATTGAATTAGAGAATTGAAAGAAAGTTTATGTTGAAAAAATTTTAACACATTTTACTTTATGAGAGTTTCTTGATTCATACGTCGATTATATGCTTTCTAATAAAGAAAATTTAAAAATAGATAGTAAATTGAATCCTTTTGAAGATTGACAGGATAAATTTGAAGATCTTTTGAAAAATAAGAAAAAAATTTCCAAAATAGATTTTCTTATATGGCAAATAGGACAAAAATGAAAAATGTATTATTCAGGAGATTATTATTTTTATTTTCATTCTTATAATTTGATTAAATTATACTGACTAAAAAGAATACTTAAAATAATAGACAAGCTTGATGATAAAAATACAAATATAAATTTAGCTTTTTTGAAATGATATTTTTTCCCTCCAAGTGAATATTTTGAAATATTGAAGTTTAGTGTTTTTTTATATAAACTTTTAGATGATAAAAATACAATTTTGGATTTTTTATTTGAAGATCCTACAATAATATTTTATAAAAACGATGCTATGAAAGATACTCTTTTAGTTTATAATAAATTGAATTTTTTGTTTAAAATATTTGATGAATGGAATATTAAAGAGAGAGAAAATTTTAAACAATTGGTAAATTATATAAACAATGTTATAAAAAATTACTATTGAAAACTTGATAATTTTGTTGAATTCAAAAAGATCTGATATAACATTTTAAATATAAAACCTTTTCATTTAGATTTGGCTGATATTCAAAATAAAAATATATCTTTAGATAAACATAAAAGACAGTTATTATTTGGAGATTTTTTTGATTTATATTCTAAATATTTAAATATGTTATGAATTGATAACAATTTACATCAAATCAGTAAAGAGGTAGGAGAAAAGATAGGTTATTTTTTAGCAAAAAGTGAAAAATGATGAGAAGATATTTTGTTTAAATTAAGAAATGTAAAGAATAAAACACAACTTTTAGAACGATTAGGTCAAATAATGTTTTTAATTTTAAGAGAGCCAGACAAACAAATGAAGTGAACATATGAAGCAATAGATAATTTGTTACAAATAGTGAAAGAAGAAAATTTTGAAGATATAAAGGCTTATTTAACAATCTATTCTATAGAAAAATATTTAAGAGTTAAAAAGGCGACAGAGAACGAAAAGACTGAATAATTTCGAAAAAAATTTTTTATATTTTAAAACATATACAAATGTTTAAGCAAATAGCTTATATTATCAAAGTAAATTTAGCTCATCTAAATGGTGGAGAGGGAGCAGGTAATATTGTTACAATTAAAAAAATATCTGACTATAATGGTAATGAGTATGCTTATATTTCCTGACAAGCATTAAGAAGATATATTAAAGAAACTTTAAGATTAGCAGGTTATACTATTACTTCTGTGGATAAAGACTGAAATCCTGAATATTTACCTGATGAAAATGATGAAGATATAAAAAAATGGTTCGATATTCAAAAGCAAAATAAAAAGAACTTTGGATCAATAGATGAATTTTTAAATTTGTTAAAAAAAGTTTTTAAAAAATATATAGATTTAGATTTGTTTGGTTTTATGTTTCCAAATTGAAAAAGAAGATGGTCTCCAGTAAAAGTATCACCTTTAGTTAGTATTTTTCCTTGGAAATGAGAAACAGATTTTTTAACAAGAAAACAATTAGAAGAATGAAAGAAATCTTGAAATATTGTAAATGTAGAAATAGATACTAACAATTTTATGAGAGGAGTTATTATAATAAATGAAAAATTAATTTGATGATGGGAAGATGAATATACATATCAATTTTATAAAATTTTAAGTGATGAGGAAAAAGAAAATAGAATAAAAGCTTTATTAGATGCTATTAAAAATCTGACTGGATGAGCAGTGCAATCCAGAAATTTAGAAGATATTTCTCCAGTTTTTGCTGTAATTGTTGATCAAAAATATGGTAATCCATTTTTGCTAAATGTTTTAGATGTTGATAAAAGGTGAAATTTGAATATAGAAAATTTAATAGAAACTTTAAAAGAAAATAATGTTTCTTGATGAAGATATATTTTAAAAAAATGAATTTTTAATAACGAAGATGAAATAATTAAGTTGTTAAAAGAATTAAATTTTGAGAAATTTTAATATGTTTTTTTAAATGAATAATGAGACAATTAGAGGGTTTAATTTTTAAAGTTGAATGAATTTTAAACTCTTTTAGACAAAATGATTTTAAAACATATCATAAAACTTATATAGTACCTACTAAATGGAATATTTTATGAATGTTTACAAATATATGTGGAGAGGGAGAAAAATTTTATTACGATTTAGCTAGTAAAAATATAGATATTCAAATAAAAATTTTAAATTTATGAGGGTTTACAAAAGATTTATGGCATATTAAAGATTTGAAACATCAAGAATGAAGTATAATTAGGAGAGAAAAAATTTATAATTCTATATATGAGATTCAGGTAATAATTGAAGATAAAGAAGTATTAGATAAATTTTCTATTTTTTTAAACAATCCTGTAAGAATACCATCTTTGGGGTTGGATGATGAAATTGTAAAAATTTTTGATATTAGAAGATGAATTTTTAAAGAAATATACACAAAAGAAGTTGATAGAATTATTTTTTTAGATGATATATATAATTTTAAATTTTTTCCTTTTGAAAAAAAATACTTTTTAGCTCCTAAATTAAATATAATAAACAGTTGATGGGAAATTAAATGGAATAGAAAATGATTTTTTTGATGATTAACTAGAGACCAAAGAAAATGAAAAGGGAAACTATATTTTATAGAATTTTATAATTGAAAGATAATTTTTGACAAA
>CAYNHJ010000094.1:0-2863 GCA_964397125.1 uncultured Candidatus Peribacteria bacterium | reverse complement strand
AAAAAAGTAGATTTTAAAGATTTTCCAGTTTATGTGTTTTCTATCGTTGGAGATTATTATCCTTCAAAGTTGTATGATAAAATAAGATTTATTGAAGATGATTTGAAAAGGATTCCATGAGTTGATAGAGTAGTTGTAATATGAAAATATATTCCTCAAGTGGAGATACATTTTGACTATTCCAAATTGGAAAAATATAATTTACAAATACCAACATTGATTAGTATTATTGATGATAGCATCAAGAGTCAATCTATAGGAAGGAAAAAAATAAATAATAATTTATATACTTTTGAGTTAGTAACTTATGACAAAACTGGAATTAATTTGATTCAAAAATTAGACAGTTTTAAAAAACAGTTACAAAATATTCCTATAATAAATCAGAATTGAAATATTTTGAGATTAAAAGATATAGCTGATGTAGAAGTTTCTCATCCTTTTTATAAGAGGTTGTCTTATGTTGATGGTAAAGTTTGAATAATATTTATGGTATACAAAGTAGGAGGAGTAGATATTACAAAATTAATTGATAATATCAAAAATTATTTAAAAAGTAAAAATAAATTTTTTGAAGAAAATAATCTAAAAGTAATAGAACTTTCATCAAAGTTAACATTGATAAGAAAAACTTTTAATACTTTTGTTAGTAATTTTTGGCAAACTGCTTTGATAGTATTTTTAGTAATATTTTTATTTATTTGATTAAAAGAGTCTGTTTGAGTTGCTTTAGCTTTTCCTTTAGTTTATTTTTTAACATTTATATTTTTAAAATTTATCTGATATACTTTTAATAGTATTGTTAGTTTTTCTCTTGTTTTAACATTAGGAATTATGGTAGATAATTTGATAGTTATTATCGAATGAGTAGAAGATGGACTAAGGAAAGGATTAGATAAGTATGAAGCTCTTCGATATTCAATAAAAACCTATTGGGCTAGTTTATTAGCCTGAAATCTTACTACAATTGCAATGTTTTTTCCATTAAATTTTATGCTTTCGGGTAGAATATGAGAGTTTATAAAATATTTGCCTACTACTGTTAATTTTACTTTAATATTTTCTTTATTAGTAAGTTTCATTTTTTTGCCTGTTATTTTGTCGTTTTTATCTTTGAAAAGCTATAGATTAAAAGAAATTTCAAAAGGTAGTAATAGTGTAATTTTGAAGATAATTTTTTATTTTATTAAGTTTCCTAAACTTGTAATTTGATGATTTTGGATTATATTTATAATTTCTACTTTCATTTTTATAAAGTTTTGAAGTTTTGATTTTTTACCTCCTACTGATAGGAACAATATTTATGTTAATATAAAATATGATAATAGAATAACTTTAGAAGAAAATTTAAAATTGACAAGTAAAATATATTCTCGGATAAAACAATTTTTTGAAAAATATCACCCTGGTGTTTTAAAACATATTGAATTAACTTTATGAGATTGGCAAACATTTTCTCCTTTAGATAATGCAGTTTATAGAAATTCTTTTAATCCACAGTTGGCTAAAATAAATATAGTTTTAATTGATTCTGATAAGAGAGATGAAAAAGATAATGCTGTAATAATTTATCCACAGTTGAATAAATATTTAAAAGAAAAACTAAGTCAAGATAATAATTTGAAATTATATTTAAAAGAAATAAATGCTTTTATTCAGAAGAGTTGACCAAGTCAATGAAAAGATATTAGTTTTAATATAGCTATTAATACAGATAAAGTTGATGTCTCAAAGATTGATGAGTTAAAAGTTTTAGCAAAAAATACACAGTCTTTATTAAAAGATTTAAAAAATATTCCTTGAACTTATGGATGGAGCTCTTCTATAGAGTATACGAATTGAAAGATAAAAATTATTTATGATTTGGATGCTATCAGAAGACTTAATTTAACTCCATCCTATGTTAATATTTTTATGTTAGGACTTTATCAAAAAGATTTGAATAAGTCGTATTTATTCAATTTTAAATGAGAGTGAATAAATATAACTAAGTTATCAGATTTTTGAAAAGATATAATTCCTGTAAAATGATATGTTGATATATCAGGAAATAATTTAGATTTTAAAAATTTAATGATTCCTTGAACAAATATTTATTTGAGTGATATTATCAAAAAGGTAGAATTACTTTGTGATGTTAAAAGTATTTATCACAGTGATGGTATTTTGGTTGTTAAAATAGGTGCTTATAAAGACCCTTCTTTACCATTGTGAGAAATAACTAAACAGATTAATAAAATAGTATCTAAATATCCTGAAATAAAACTATTTTATTCATCGGATATAAAAGATATGAAGCAAAGTGTTAAAGATTTAGGGAAAGCATTTATAATATGAATTTTATTGATGTTTGCTGTATTGGTGTTTCAGTTTTGAAGTTTTTGGCAGGCAGTTGCTGTATTTTCCGGATTACCACTTTTGTTCATATGAGCTTTTTGGTTACTTTTGCTAACTTGAATTCCTTTTAGTTTTGCTGCTCAATTAGGTATGTTTTGACTAATATGAGTATGAGTTAATAATGCTATTTTGTTAGTTGATAAATTTAATAGTTTAATTAAAAATAATGATAAGAAAAATATAAATATTGATTCTATTTTAGTGGAAGTTATAAGATCTAGATTAAAACCAATATTTTTAACAACATTGACTACAGTTTTAGGACTTTTTACTTTGGCTATAAAGGATGAACTTTGGTGAAGTTTAGCATTGTCTTTTATGGGTTGATTAATTGTAGGAACATTTATAACTTTGGTTTATATTCCTGCTATTTTAAAAATTAAGTCCGGACTTAAAACATGATAAATCCAATTTATAAAGTTAAAGATGGAAAACTTATTTGTTTAAATGATTTGTTAGAAGAGGA
>CAYNHJ010000093.1:0-2949 GCA_964397125.1 uncultured Candidatus Peribacteria bacterium | reverse complement strand
ATATAATCTTTTTAATGATCTATACCCTCTTACTAAAGTTAGTCTAAATTTTTTTTCTTCAATTTCAAGTTTATTTTAACAAAAATCATTTATATTCAAAATCTTTATCAATTAAACTCTTTTTAAACTCTTCCAATGTTTTCTCAATATATTTCAACTTTACCCAATCTTCACCTGACAAAACATTATCATCAGTAGATTTTTTAAATACAAACTTATAATAACTATTTATAAATTTTCTTAATCAATCATCAGTCAACAAAACTGGCGTTTGACTATGTCTTTCTATTATAAAATCTTCCCAAACAATGTCACTATTCCAAATAACTTTTAAAACTAAATCATCTACAATCCACGCTCTAAACATTTCCATTATATCCAAAACTAACAAACTTCTCAAATCTTTCGGTTTATGAAAAAATCAAATTTGAGGTTCCAATCACAAAATTTGTAAATACATATAAATTGTCTGGGCAAGTAATGTATATCCCAAGCTTAAAAGAGCATTGACTGGATCCAATGGAGGCCTCTTACTTCTACCAATTCGTGTAAATGGAGATCTCAAAAATCTTCAAAATCATTCATAATAAATTCTAGCAGCACTTCATTCTAAACCTCTAAGTTCATCTAGAGATCCTACTTCCTCAATTTTCTTTAAATAATAATTTAAAGTTTCTACAATATCCTCTATCTTAACCACTTTATCTGATAATCTTTTCCACCTTTGAAGCATTACTTTGGAATTGTGAATTTTTGATTTAATAAAAATTTTAGAATATTTTAAACAGCATCCTTCGTTTAATGCACATCAAATCTGTTTGTATAAAACTTCAACATTTTTCAATTCTAAAGATTCAAGTTTTCAAAGATATTTTCAATTTCAAGTTATAAAAAATACTGGTATTTTTTCTCTCAAACAAGTTGTTATAACATCAGTTGTAAGTTGTATTCTTGAAAAAATAACTATTCAATCTATCAAAGCCCAGGGAACTAATCTCTCTTGCTTTTTTTCTGGATCCCATATAACCAATTTACCACCTTTTTTGTTAAGCTGACTTCAAGGTTTAGTAAGATAAACAATCATAATTTATTTTTATTTTTTAAAATAAACTAAAAAATATCTTCTGTTATCTTCAATTATCTTCTGTTATCTAAAACTATTCTTATCTATTTATACTCACATTTCAAATTATACCTCAAAAATCTTGTTTAATTTAGAACATCTTTATTTTACACAATCAAAACTTCTTCAAATTCAATTTTTTCATATCAAGGTCCTAATCAATCAATCCTTCATCACCAATCTTCTCCTGTTTTTGAAAGAAAATAAAATCTTACACTATCATTAGGTCAAAGATTCTGTCGTTTTTTCTTCGCTAAATTTAACAATCAATTTATCCTTCTTTTCATTTCTTCGAACTGATTTGGTTTAATATATGTTTCAAAAACAGATTTTTGAACTCTAAATCAATATTTTTCTAAAACTTTAACAATTTTATTTCTAAGTTTATCGTCAGTTATATCATAAGCTACTATTACATACATTCTTGTTTTATCTAATCTTAAAATACGAGGCATTAAATAGTTTTAATTTGTTGTAAAAGAAATTTATTCATATCATCAAAAACATTTCATTCAGTTTCTAACAATTTTTTAATAGAATTTATCTTTTCAATCAATTTAACTTTATCTATATCTTCTTTACTAACTCCTTTCCATCAATGAGCCATAATTGAATTATTCCTTATATCTTTTAATCTATCTAAACTACTTAAAATTCAGTAAAACTTTTTGTTTTCATTGTCTAATAACTTTTTTTCTTCAAAAAATTTTAAAATTTTAGTTAAAACAAAAGTATTAGGTTGTTGATAATTAACTTCTTGGGCTATCAAATATCTTTTTAGTTCTTCATTAGACTCTACATAATTCACAAATTCTTCAAATCCTTTCTCTCCGTCTTTTTTGGTAGATACTCCTGTAATTTTTTCAAACAAATATCTATATCAAGCTTCTTGTAATCTAAAAATCTTTCCCAACAGCATTGTATACTCTCATTTTTTGTAAGTAATTTCTATATTGTAAATCAACTCTTTTAAAGCTTCTAAATCATTTTCAATATTTATTTGAGAAAAAATTTTCTCTTCAGATAATTTTAAATTAGTATTTTTCAAAATAAAATTAGCATTATCAAAATCAAAATTAAATCTAGCATTAACATATTTCAATTTATTCAAAAAATCCACTGCACTACCAAATAATCTCGGATTTTCTTCTAAAAGCTTTTGTGCTCAATACCAATCATAATTAGAGATAAACAATTTAAGAGATTTCTTATAAAGTTCTTTTAAATAAATCTCTTCAACTTCACTTTCCACAATCTCTCAACTTATAACTTCAATTATTTTAGCATCAATTTCTTCAGAAAGTCAAGCCCATATCATTGCTTCCTTCATAGCCGGAACTCATCAACTTACAAGCAAAAATACTTCGTCTTCTAAATTAACTCTTTCTCAAAGAACTTTCTTAAAATAATATAAAGCTGCTTTTCTATCAGTAGGATTTGAAGTAAATTGCAACACTTCTACTTTATTTCAAAGTAATTTTTCTAAAATATATGCAGCATAAATTGTATCTTGGTTATCATTTCTTCATTGATTTGTTCAAATCAAATAAATCTTATCAAAATTTTCTACTCAAACAACATCTAAAATATTGACTTGTAGCTTGTCTTTCCAATTCTCAAAATTATCTAAAATTTCCTTTGTTTTCTGCTTATAAAAATCTTTTTTTATAAAACCTTTTTCATCTATCCAATCGTAATCTCATTTAACAATCAAATTTCTATTTCAAATATTAGCAAACAAAATCCTCATTTCTATAAAAGTTTTTAATTATTTAAAACAAATATCCAAAATTATAACTACCATTAACATCGTAATAGTCTCCTTT
>CAYNHJ010000092.1:0-2968 GCA_964397125.1 uncultured Candidatus Peribacteria bacterium | reverse complement strand
ATAGCTGTATTAGGTTGCCATCTTTTCAAAACATCCTCTTTAACTTTCTTAATAGTCTTATGTAAGTTAATTAATTGATTCTTCTTTTCTTCCTCAGAGACATTTTCATCAACCTTAGTAAACAAATTAAAAATTTTCTTTATCCATCTATATACTCCTACAATTCATTCATCAGACCATTCAACATCTTGTTCAGGAGGTCACATAAACAAAATATAAGCTCTAACAGTATCAGTTCCATATTTTTCAACTAATTCATCAGGATTTACAACATTTCATTTAGATTTTGACATTTTAGCACCTTTGTAATATATCATTCACTGATTAAACAAATTTGTGAAAGGTTCATCAAAATCAAGATATCATAACCTGTTAAGTGCTTTAACAAAAAATCTTGCATAAAGAAGATGCATTGTAGCATGTTCTATTCCTCAAACATAATTATCAACTGGTAACCAAATTTGTGTAATTTCTTCAAACCACGGTTTAGTATTAACAACTTCAAAAATACTAAACTGTAAAATATCTTTAAATTCCTCAAAGTTATCTTTAAACTTAGGATCTTCTCAAGAAAGCACAAAATATCTATATTTCAAATTATAACTTTCTTTTTCTAAAATTTCAGATTTAAAATTGGTAATAAAAATAGTTTTCTTCAATGGTAAATCATATATTTCATTTTCATAAAATAATTTTAAATTTTCAGAATCTAAAATTATAACTTCCTGCTTAATTTTTTCATGATCAAAATAAGCTAAAGCTTTAGCTCAAGTTCATCTAGCAATAACAATAACATCTTTTTCGACTTCATTAAGTAATTTTTCAAAAGCAGAAATAATAGCATCTCATGTTGCAAATGTTTCATATTCAAAATAATAGATTTGATTTACCCATTTTCATACAATATCATCAATCAACTTCTTCTCTTCTTCAGAAACAATTGACTCTGATAAATAAACTACATCATAATTTTTTAACATTTTTTTGAAAATCATAGAAGGATATCTAAGAAAATACCAAGAAGAATCAACAAAAGTATCCATAGTATCAGTTTCACGTTTCGCAGGAGCTCAACATTTAGGACAATAAGTATTAACCCATTTTTCAACAGAAGCCAATGGACTAACTCCTCATTTAGGCTGCCATTCTTTTACATTCTCAGGAAGTAATACTGGTAATTGATCTTCTGGAACCGGAACAATTCAACACTTTTCACAATATACAACAGGAATAGGAGTTCACCAATATCTTTGACGAGAAATCAACCAATCTCTAAGTCTATAATTAATTTTTTTTCAACCTAAATTTTGTTCCTTAAGCCATTCTTGCATTATCTTAATAGCTTCATCTGATTTTTTTCAATTTATCTTCTCTGGATTAAACATCGGCTATTAAATTAAATAATAAATTTTTTTGTATTATAGAAAAATTAATAGTTAGTTCAATCAAAAATTAATTTTGTATTAACACCAGATCAACTTTTGAAAAAGTAGTATTAATTTAAAAACGGAAACGTTAATAAAATTTTTACTTCATAATAGTACTATCCCAAGGTCTTCGTGAAGGATTAAGTTTTACTTTTTTTAAACTATTTTTATCATCAAAAAAATGAAAACCGTTAAAATATCTATCAATAAAATCAAATTTAAGTTGTAAAATATAGTTATTGTAAGCTAAATATTTAAAATAAAGATAATGATTCATATATACATTGAAAGTTTCCGCAAAATCTTCAAAAGGATCTGTCATACCATAACCTGAAACAAAATCTCTAACAGATTGTCATCATCTTCTAATTTTTTCTGATATCCAACTAATTTTATAAAACTCAATAGAAGGGTCATCAACAGAAAATACAGAATCAGAAAATTCAGTATATAGTCTAGATTTTAATTTACTACTTCAATTTAGCACTCATAAATCAAATATATGTCATAATTCATGTATCAAAACATTAAAAAATTCTTTATTATTTTTTACATTTCCAACATTTAAATAAACTATATGATGCGATGCATATCATCTACGCATATTATTTCAATCTATAAAAATCATCTTAATCGTCTTTTTAAAATTATTTTTATGATATAACAAATTTTTATCTAATGAAGCGATAACAAATTGTATTATAGCCAAGTATTGTATCTTTTTTTGATAACTAATATTTTCAAATTTGACTTTTCTACACACTATTTTATTAAAATTACATATTTTAAAATACAACTTTCAACTATATTTTAAACTTGATGAATGAAAATTTAATATCCTTCCTACTATCTTTTTTAACTCTTCATAAGACAATTTCTCTGTTTTTATTCTTTTTACTGAAATCTTTAAGTTATTATTTTTTTCTTTAAATTGTATTTTTATAGCTTTATGTCAACTTAATTGGCGAATCTTTTTATTTATAAAATTTTCTGGTAGAATATTATTAGCTTTATCTAAATAATTTTTATAATCAGAAAAATAATTATTTTTGTTATTGTTCTCTTCAAAATTTATAAAATAAAAAAATAAAAATACTATCAAAAAACTAAAAACTTTTATCCAAAATCTTAAACTCTTAAAAAACATTTTTGTAACCTAACAATAAATACTTAAAAATCTTTTAAAAGCTACAAAATAACTACTTCCTCTTTTAAATATATTCAAAATTTTTCAAAAACTTTCTCTTTTATAAAATTTCACAACTTATAAATTTTTTCTCAATATTTGTTAGCATAATTTATAATAAAATTTGCATGTTTTTCACTAACCTTTACTCATCAAAAATCAACTCATTTTAATCAAGCTTTTTCTATAATCCATCAGGCAGGTAAAATTTTTTTCTGAACAAAATTATCAAATAATTTTAAATCTTTATAATTTAAAGTACTTTTTATTTTTTCTAAATTATCTTCTAAAATATCATCTAAATAAATATTTTTAAAATAACTTCAACAAGTATTTCAATGAGGCTGATTTTTTT
>CAYNHJ010000091.1:0-3117 GCA_964397125.1 uncultured Candidatus Peribacteria bacterium | reverse complement strand
AAAATCATGTCAATTGAGACAAAATTAATTTGGTTAAATTGAAAGCTTATTCCTTGGGAAGATGCTAAAGATCATACTGTTATACATGCTCTTCATTATTGAACAAGTGTATTTGAATGAATAAGGTTTTATAACACAGATAACTGACCTGCTATTTTTAGATTAGAGGATCATATAAAAAGATTTTTCTATAGTGCTTCGGTGTTAAACATGGATTTAGGATATACAGAAGAAGAGTTAATAGATGCATGTAAATTAGTTGTTAGAGAAAATAATTTAGAAAATGGATATATTAGACCTATCGCTCGGTATGGTTATGGAAAAATGTGACTTAATCCTAAAGGCGCAAAAATTAATGTAGAAGTATCAGCTTGGCCTTGGGGAAAATATTTATCCGATAAACCTGTTAGAGTAGTGATTTCAAAGTTTATAAGACTTCATCCTAAATCAGCTGTTATGGAGGCTAAAATATGATGATATTATGTAAATAGTGTGTTTGCTAATCAAGATGCAGTAGAACAAGGCTATGATGAAGCATTACTTTTAGATTACCAAGGATATATCGCTGAATGACCTGGTGAAAATATATTTTTTGTAAAAGGAGATACTTTATATACGCCTAAAAAATGAACAATTTTACCTGGTATAACAAGAGATACTATTATAAATGCAGTAGCACCAGATTTATGATTTGATGTTAAAGAAGTAGATATTAGACCAGAAGAATTAGAACAATTTGATGAAGCATTCTTTGTTTGAACAGCTGCTGAAGTTACTCCAATTGGTAGTATTACTGATAGAAATTGAAAAGTTTTTGAGTATAATGTTGATAAAACTTTGAAAATTAGAGATTATTATATGGATATTGTTCATTGAAAAGTTAAAAAATGGGAAAAGTTTTTGGAGTATGTATATTAATAAAAATTATAGACCCCGGGGTTTTTAAACCCCGGGGGTCAAAAGATTAAAGAATTAGTTTTAATTGTAGGAGAGAAAAAACGGTTTCCTACAATATTTTTAAATAATTTCAATATCACCTAACATATATTTTCTCAAAACTTTTGGTACAACAATTCTTAGATCATCTGTTTGATAATTTTCTACTATAGCAGCTAAAGCTCTTTGGATAGCTACAGCTGTTCAATTAAGAGTATGAACATAATCTTTTTTATTTCAATTTTTGAATCTAATTTTAGCTCTTCTTGCCTGATAATCTGTTGTATTAGAACAACTTGTTATTTCTTTGAAAGTATTCATACCAGGCATCCATGCTTCTAAATCATATTTTTTAGCAGCTGGCGCTCACAGATCTCAACTACAAATTAGGACTTTTCTATAAGGAATTCAAAGTTCTGACCAAATTTCTTCTTCAATTGAAACTAAATATTCATGTTCTTTCCAGCTATCTTCAGGTTTAGTAAAAGATACCATTTCTACTTTTTCAAATTGATGAAGTCTTATTAAACCTCTAATATCTTTTCAAGATTTTCAAACTTCTCTTCTATAACAAGGAGAAATTCAGACGTATCTTAAAGGCAAGTCATTAACATCTAAAATTTCGTTCATATGTTGAGAAACTAAAGTTACTTCTGAAGTTCAAATTAAATACAGGTCATCTTCTTGGGGATTGACATGATATATTTGATTTTTTTCTGCTGGAAAAAAACCTGTTGCAATCATTGCATCTTCTTTAACCATATTTGGTCATATTGTTGGTGAAAATCATTTTTTAACTAATTTATCTACTACAAAGTTTATTAGAGCTAATTCTAGTAGTACCAATCCTTCTCTTATATACCGAAATCTTGATCAAGATACTTTTGCAGCCCTTTTAGGGTCAAAAAGTCATCTTTTTTCTAGAATTTCCCAATGTGGTAGAGGATTTGATGTAGGTTTGGCTCCTGTAGTTTCAAAAGCTTCTTGCCTATTTTGTATACATACTTTTGAAAGTTTAGGATTTTCTTCTTGAGAGATTATATTAAGCAGTCAAACTGTATAAACAATTTTGTTATCTTCATCGGATTCTCAATATGGTACATCTTCTGCTGGTGGATTAGGTATTTTGAGCCAAATTTTTAAATGTTTTTCTTTTACTTGGTTGTATTGTGATTCTAGTTCTTTTTGTTTTGTTTTAAGTTGTTTTACTTGATTTATAATATTTTGTTTTTCTTCAGGAGAAATCTTTTGAATTTGTTTTGATAGTTTGTTTATTTCAGCGTTTATTTTGTCTAATTGTTTTTGTAACTCTCTTAATTGTTGATCAAGTTTGATAAAGGTATCAAAGTCTATTTCTTCTTGTTTAGCTTTTGCTCATTTAATAAAAATTTCAGGATTTTCACGAAATTTTTTAAGATCAATCATTTTTTAATTTATTAGTTTTGTAAATGATTTTAATTAATTTAATAAAAATAAAAGTTTTTTCAAGTCTGTTGAGATTTAGATAAAGTTTTATTGTTTTGTGACAAAATTTTGTTAAAATAAAAAAAATTAGAATTTTAGATTTTGTAATTTTGGAGAAATGATACTTTCAGATGGAACGATTAAAAATTTTATTTTAAATGAAAGAATAAAAGTTATACCTGGTGAGCATGAAAGATTAGAAGATATTTTAAAAAATGTTGCTTGTGCAAGTTTTGATTTAAGACTTTGAAATTATTTTAAAATTTTCCCAGAAAAAAGTTTAGTTCCATTAGATCCTTTTGATGAGGACAGTAGAAGGCAGTTAAAGACAGAAGAAATTTATGTTCCTGATTGATGAAAGTTAATATTAAAGCCTTGACAGTTTGTTTTGTGAGCTACAAAAGAAAGAATTTGATTACCAGATGATATTGTAGCAAGGGTGGAATGAAGAAGTAGTATAGCTAGGCTATGAATTTTAATACATATTACTTGATGATTTATAGATCCTTGATTTTGATGGCATACTCCATCTACTATAACTTTGGAAATAAAAAATGTTAATACAGTACCGGTGGTATTAAGGCCTTGAATGAGGATTTGTCAAATAGCTTTTGAAATATTAAACGCTCCAGCAGAGGTTCCTTATTATAAGAAAAAGTCTGCTAAATATAATGGACAAATAAAACCACAAGAAAGTTTGATTTATTTAGATTCAGA
>CAYNHJ010000090.1:0-3131 GCA_964397125.1 uncultured Candidatus Peribacteria bacterium | reverse complement strand
TAATAGCTTTTGGTTGATCTCATGCTGGTTTATATGATGATTTTAGTTTAAACATCATTTTAACGATTATTAGCTAAACTTAAAATCCATTTTATTGCTGTATTTATAGGTATAGCAAATCATATATTTTGTCATTCAATGTTAACAGCAGTATTTATTCATATTACATTTCCTAGGCTATCAATTAGAGGTCAACCACTATTTCAAGGATTAATAGCAGCATCTGTTTGTATTGCATCATTTATTATTTCACTAGAGTATAATCAATCTCATGCTATAATTTTTCTGTGAAGTCAACTTATAATTCATTGGCTAACTGAATTTGAATATTTTCATAAAGCATTTCATATAGCAAAAACTGTTTGTCATAACATAATATTGTCACTATTTCCTAATTTTAAAGGTGTACTTTTTATTCAGGGGATATAAACTAATGCTAAGTCATATTTTTTTGAAATTGCTAAAATTTTGATATTATATTTTTTTCCGTCTGATGTTATAGCTTGATAGTGTAAATAAGGATTGTTGACTACATGTTTGTTAGTTAATAGTATTCAATTTTTTGTAATAAAAAAAGCAGTTCAGGCTGTAACTATTTGATATCATTTTGGTATAATTTTATCTGGAACTTTAATGTAAAAGCCCTCTCATAAATATATATATTTGTATGTGTAAGTATATGTAGGTTTTAGTCAAACAATACTTACTACACTTTTGTTTACTTTTTGTATTAGTTTGATTTTGTATTGATCTCGTGGTGGTAGTTTTTGAATATATGATTGATTGTATCCAAAAACTAGATTAAATCCTAAAAAAGCTTGTAGAAAGATTGAAAAGATTATTTTTTTCATTTTTGATTGATTAGAAGATAAAATTTTTTAATTTATATTAAATTGAGTTTATTTTATTTCAATATTTTTATGAAAGTTTTTTATCAAAGATCTGATAATAAATGGTATGAGATAGAAATTTTTAAAAGTAAGAATATATGGTATAGATCGGTTGTAAAGAATTTGACTAATAAAGTGATAGATAATATTTTTCTAGAAAATGAAGAGATTAAGTGATATTATTTATTAGATGAAAGATTTTTTAAATTTTATTGTTTTAACATATTTGTTGATTTAAAAGAAAAGATTTTAGATATTTGAAAATTGAATAAAATTATCAACGAAAAAAAAGAGTTTGTTAGAACCTATTTTTGAGAAAAAAGAAAGCTTTTGTATGTTTTAATAGATAATGTTTTTGTTAATTCGCAAAAGTGTGATTATGTTTTAGGTAAATCTTGAAAAATTTTTTTTGATTTGCTGTTTATTTATATTGATGATATTTTGTATGATGTTTTAAATAGGAAGTCATCAAAAATAATTGAAATGTGATATATATGGCCTGAAAGTTTTTTTACTATAAAATTTTTAAGAGATAATTTTTTAAAAAGAGATTTTAATATTTTGTATTTTTTTGATGATTATATAAAATTGGTTAAAGTAGAGAAAGGATTTTATAAATTTATTGATTTTTTAGATTTGTGATATAATAAGTTAATATCTTTTTTTAAGGATAAAGATATAGTTTCTTTATTTTATAGATATAAGAAGTGAAAAAATTTAAATTTTATCTGAGAGAAATTAGTAGAGGAGGTTTTAAATTTTTATTTTTCTTTTATAGAAAAGTGGCTTTTGGAGAAAGATTTAATAAATTGACAATTTGTAGCTATAGGTGTTGATTTATTTTGAAAAGTATTTATTCCTAAGTTTTTTAGCAGTATTAAAGTTATTCCTTTTAATCATTCGATTATATTGGATAAAAAAGTTGAGATAAAACATATACCAATAGATGTTAAAACGTTTTTATTTTATAAAATGTAATTACTATAGAATGATAAGTTTAAAAGAGCCTAAACGATGACAGGATTTTTTAATAGCTATGAATCAATATGTTAGAAATCATTACATGTTAAAAGAAGTTGTACCTATAACTGCTGATATTTTTGTGTTTTCTTATCCTATATTTTTGGTATCTATTTATTTATGGTGATTATATAAATATCAAGAGGAATATAATATATGAGCTATTTATATATTTTTTTCTACTGTGGTTAGTATTTTAATAAATTTAATTTTACAACATTTTATTTACAAACTTAGACCAGAACAATTGGTTTTAACTCAGAAGGATTTAATTTTTTCTCATGTTCCTGATAGACCTTTTCCGTCTGATCATGCTGCAGTTTCTTCGGCTGTTGCAATGGCAACTTTATTGTGGTGAATAAAAACTAATAATAAGTTTTTTATAGGTTTTTGAGTGATTTTTTGGATTTTTGCTTTCATAATGGATATTAGCAGAATAGCAGCAGGTGTTCATTGGCCAACTGATATTTTAGCTGGAATTTTTGTGGGGGTTGGAGTAGCTTTGATTTTAAATTGGGATTTTGTTTTTGTTTATATGAAACAGTATTTATATATACCTTTGTATAATTTGAGTAAGTTGATATTTAGAATTTAAAAATATCTTATGATACTTGTAATTTCTTGATGAGGCTTTAGAGCTTTTTATGCTTTGTGAGTTTTGAGAGCAATAGAGCAATTATGAGTTGATAAAGATATAAAAGCTTATTTTTGAGTAAGTTGATGAGCTATAGTTTTGGCTTGGTGGCTTTCTTGATATAAAGCTGAGGAAATTTTTGATATTTTGATAAATTTAAATTATTTTAAATTTTTAAAACCTACTTGGAAGTTATATAAATCTTTAGTTGATATTAAATCTGTTGAAAAATTATTTTCTGAGTATTTAAAATCTAATTTTGAAGATTTAAAGAAAAAATTTTTTATTGGTACAGTTGATCTTTTAGAAGGTAAGTATATTTTGTATAGTAGATGAAATTTAATAAAACCACTTTTAGGTAGTATGTCTCTGCCTGGTATTTTTCCTGGAGTAGAGTATGATTGAAAATTTTTAGTTGATTGATGAGTTATTAACAATTTTCCAACAGATTTAGCTAAAGAGATATTTCCCAAAGAAAAAATTATAGGTATAGCTTTGAATAATTTAGGTAAAATTCAAAAAGTTAATAATATTTTTGATAATCTAATTAGATCTTGGCAACTTTCTATTGAATCTAGTACTGTTGA